>URJU01000009.1 GCA_900548315.1 uncultured Coprococcus sp.
GATGTGTATAAGAGACAGGATGAGAATGGCGGTCTGACATACAGCCAGTTGGAGAGCTTTTCAAGAAAGATAGGCGCATGGATATTGTCGGAGATCAATGGCGTGAGAAATAAAGCTATAGCTGTGTTGTTGGACAAGAAACCAGAGAGCGTGGCGGCATATATGGGAGTTGTCTACAGCGGTAACTTTTATGTGGTGCTCGATGCAGAGATGCCAAAGCATAGAGCGGAGTCCATACTTGCAGCTTTAAGACCGGCAGCGATACTGACGGATGATCTTCACATGGAGCTTGCGAAGAACATTGCAGATGCAGTGAAGGAGACGGCAGAGCCACAGGAAGCGGTGGCTGTTTCCAGACGAGGAGAACGAAACTGCTGCAGTGATGAGATCAAAGTGTTAGATCTTGATGAGATGGATGCTGACGCAGATCAGCGCGGGCTGGGCGGTGTGAGAGCCAGGATGATAGACACTGATCCGGTGTATGCGCTTTTCACATCGGGATCAACAGGAGTTCCAAAGGGCGCTGTGGTATCACACTCAAATATTATTGCTTACATAGACTGGTACACAGAGGCATTTGACATAGATGAAAATACAGTGTTTGGAAGTCAGACACCGTTTTATTTCAGCATGTCGGTGTCTGATCTATACAGCACACTGAAAAATGGAGCGACACTGTATATTATACCAAAGGTATATTTCACCTTCCCTATGAAACTGATGGAGTTCTTGAACACCTATAAGATAAACACGATATATTGGGTGCCTTCGGCTCTGCAGATTGTTGCAAATTATAAGATGTTCCAATATGCAAAACTGCCGGAGCTCAAGAAGGTTCTGTTTGCCGGAGAGGTCATGCCGACAAGACCTTTAAATTACTGGAGAGAGAATCTGCCGGACGCTATGTACGCAAATCTGTTCGGACCTACAGAGACGACAGATATATGTACATACTATGTCGTGAACAGGAAATTTGCGGATGATGAGCCGCTTCCGATGGGGCATGCATGCAACAACTGCGATGTGTTTGTCCTTGGCGAAGATGGAAAAGAGGTGTCGCCGGAGGTGGATCCTGAGACAGGTTTCAGCCGTGAAGGAGAACTCTACGCAAGAGGCTCATTTGTGGCACTTGGGTATTATGGAAATGCAGAGAAGACGAAGGAGGCATTTGTCCAGAATCCGCTGAACCCGAATTATCCAGAATTGGTGTACAAGACTGGTGATCTGGTGAAGTACAACAAATATGGCGAGCTTGTGTATGTGTGCCGCAAGGATTATCAGATTAAGCACATGGGATATCGTATAGAGCTTGGTGAGATAGAGGCTGCGGCGGGAGCCATAGAAGGAATCAGGAGTTATGCATGTATCTACGATGATGCGGCGGACAAGATTCTGTTCATATATGAAGGAAAGAAGAAGGACGATGCTGAACTGCTAAATGCATTTAAGGCGAGGGTTCCGCACTACATGGAGCCGAACCGATTCATAAGGATCACGAGCATGCCACACAATGCAAATGGCAAGATCGACAGAAAGAAACTGAAGGCGGAATACGCGCAGCATGTGTGACATTAGTACTGTTAATACAGCACTAATGAAATTCACTTTATGTGCTGCGCTGGTATTGCCGTAAAAATTATAATATGTAGAAAATTTTTATTATAAGGAGATATGAGATTATGGAAGAATTATTAAAGATTTTAAATGACGTTAAGCCTGGTGTTGATTATGAGAATGAGACAGACCTTATAGGACACGGTGTTCTGGATTCCATCACGATGGTAACTCTGGTACTCCAGCTCAGTGATGAATTTGACGTTGATATCACACCTGTTGATATCACACCTGAGAACTTCAAGACGGTTCAGACTATCTACGATATGATAAAGAGACTTGAAGATGAGTAGGATCAAGATACAGATATTGGAAGATGGCGGGAACTGACTGCCGTCAAAAATACTTGAGGAGTGGAAAATATGTCATATACGTCGATATCATATCTGGTATTTATATTGCTGGGCTGCTTTATAGTCTACAATATAGTGCCTATCAAGCACAGATGGAAGGTGTTGCTTACATTCAGTTACCTGTTTTATTTTATCAATTCAGGGAAATACATTTTGTTTATCCTGTTTGGTTCGTTGACAATATACATTGGCGGACTGCTGATAAACAAGATAGATGATGGTTACAACATGGCGCGCAAGGCACTTCCGAAGGAGAATAAAAAAGAGTACAAAGCACTGATAGGATGGCAGAAGAAATGTATATGCGTGTGTGTTGTGCTTGTGAATGTGGGCATACTGGTATTTTTGAAATATTCTGTTTTCTTTGGACAGGTGTTCACGGACATTTTGGGACTCATACATATAAATATTGAGAATCCTATGTATCAGAGGATGATGCCTCTAGGAATATCATTTTATACTCTGTCTGCAGTAAGCTACATAGTTGATGTATACAGGGGCAAATACAGAGCCTCAGACAGTTTTGGCAAGGTGGCTCTGTTCCTGGCATTTTTCCCTCATATAGTTGAGGGTCCTATAGCAAGATTTGACCTGGTGGCTGATCAGATGTATGAGGGCCACAAGTTTAGTTACAAGAATATGACGATGGGACTTCAGCTCATACTTTGGGGATTTTTCAAGAAGATAGTGATCGCGGACCGTGCAAATATGTATGTAAATCAGATATTTAACAACTATGCTGATTACACAGGTCTTCCGGTTGTGGTTGGCATGTTGCTGTACACTCTCCAGCTGTATGCAGAATTTTCAGGATGCATGGATATAGTTAGAGGAAGTGCTCAGATGTTTGGAATTGGACTTTCTGAGAACTTTAACCAGCCGTTCATATCAAAGACTGTGAGCGAGTTCTGGAGAAGATGGCATATGACACTCGGTTCGTGGTTTAAGGATTATGTATTTTATTCTGTATCCCTTTCGAAGCCGTTTGTAAAACTCAGCAAGAAGACAAGGGAACATATGAATGCGTTCTTTGCTACATTTGTTCCGATGTCTGTTGCGATGTTTATTGTCTGGTTTGGAACGGGCATATGGCACGGCGCAAGTTGGAAATATGTAATGTATGGCCTTTACTACTGGGCAATCATGATCATCGGACTGCTTACTGAGCCATTTTTCAAAAGGCTTTATGATAAAATGCATGTGGACAGGCAGGGAAAGATATACAGGCTGCTTCAGGTTGTCAGAACTTTCCTGTTTGTAAATGTGGGAATGCTCATGTTCAGAGCTGACGATCTATCAGCATTTGGACACATGTTTGTGTCGATGTTCAAGGGATTCTCATTTGCGGACATAACTGATGGTGTGCTGCTCGGAGTGAAACTGGATGTTGCTGACTTTACAGTTCTGATGGTGGGAGCGGTCATACTGCTGCTCGTTGGATTGTACAAGGAGAAGGGACATCAGATAAGAGAGGAACTGGCATCTAGAAACATAGTTCTCAGATGGGCAGTATATTACGTGCTTTTGTTTAGTGTGATAATTCTCGGTGCATATGGAAAGGGCTATGAGGTGGCCGGATTCATTTATGCCCAATTTTAAGTATTTAAATTTGAGTGGAGTTTAAAAAGAAACTGAATGAGTACAGATTGTGTTAAAAATATGGTTAAGTCAATAATTTTTGTTGTGCTGGCTGTCTTGGGAGTGGCGGTATTGTGTGTGATGTTCGTACCAAAGACGAGTGATCTGGCAGGCGGTATGACCAATCCAAATGCAAGGGGATTTTATGGTGAGCCGAAAAACACCATAGATCTCGTTGTACTCGGTGACAGCAATGCATACTGTGCATATTCACCGATGGTGACTTGGAGCAAATATGGTATTCCGTCATATGTGGCGGCTGAGGGAAATCAGACTATCGTTGGAGCTATTGATCTTTTGAACGAGATACTCACATGTCAAAATCCTAAAATGGTGGTGTTTGATGTGAACATGCTATGGTCCGGCAATAGCGATGTGCAGAGACTTGAGAACTGTGTGACGAGTATGATCCAGGATTCAGTTCCTGTGATCAAGTATCACAATAGATGGAAGACAATGTCTTTTGAGGACAGTTTTAAAGAGAAAAGATACACATTCCGTTCAAATACAAGAGGACAGAGGATCAGCAGATGTGTAAAGCCGTATGTGGGTGAAAATAAAATGGAGAAGTCTGATGACAATGACAGCATACCTTTCATTACCAAATACTTCTTTGAAAAACTGCTGAAAAAATGTTAGGACAGAGGGATAAAGGTTGTTCTGATCGAGACTCCGACAGCTACGTCCTGGACATATGCCAGACATGTGGCCATGGAAGAGTATGCGGAGAAAAATGATCTGGAGTTCATAGACTTCAATACCCTTACAGGCAAGTATGCCATCGATTGGAATAACGATACAAAGGATGGCGGCATGCATTTGAATGTGTACGGTGCGAAGAAGGTTACATCATATCTCGGAAAGTATCTCACGGACGAGTATTCATTTGACAATAAAAAGGATAATGAGATATACAGTGACTGGAACAAGGCCTGTAAGAGTTACAAAAAGTATGTCAAAGGGAAAAAGATATATATTGAGCCTGGCAATAAAGACAATGAAGTTAAAGAGGACGATGAGAGTGTGCAAAACTAAGCGTGCATATCTGCGGAGTTCGCTCAGACAGGGGTGGTATAGATGAAAAAAGAGAGTAAACACAATATTGTAAAGGCAACGGCGTTTGTGTTGGTGTTCATCTTGATCCTCGGAGTGTTGGGAGTCGCGTTTACACCAAAGCGCAGTGATCCCGGAAGTGGAATAACCAATTCCAATGCCAGAGGATTCTATGGTGAACCAAAGAATTCCATTGATGTTGTGATATTAGGAGACAGCAATGCGTACAGTGCATGTTCTCCGATGTATATTTGGAACAAATACGGAATACCTACATATGTGGCTGCTGAGGGATTTCAGAATGTGACGGGTGCATCCAATCTGCTGGATGAGGTGCTTACATGTCAGAAACCAAAGCTGGTTGTATTTGATGTAAATATGCTCTGGACAGGCAAGACGACGCTTAAGAAGGTTGAGAATAATCTCAAGAATGTGGCATATAAATATTTACCGCTGGCACAGTATCACAACAGATGGAAGACTATGGATGTGAAAGATATGTTCGGTGCAAAGGAGTACACTTACAGATCTGCGTCCAGAGGACAGTATCTGAGTATGGATGTCAGGCCGTTCACGGGTCAAAGTAAGATGACACCGACAGATGATGAGGAGGCGATACCTGAAGTATCAAAGGTATTGCTTGAAAAGCTGATTGCAAAATGCAATGATAATGGCATCAAGATCATGTTCATGGAGACTCCAACTGCAAAATCATGGAACTATGCCAGACACAATGCTATGGTAAAGTATGCGAAGGAGAAAAAAATAAACTTTGTGGATATGAACACACTGGATGGTGAGTATGCAGTGGACTGGAACACAGATACCAGAGATGGCGGAAGGCATTTAAACTGTGAGGGTGCAGAGAAGGTGAGCGCATATCTCGGAAAATATATTTCAGAGAAGTATTCATTTAAGGACAAAAGAAAATCGGAAAAGTATGCCGACTGGAATAATGATTACATGAATTATGTAAAGTATATGGCAGGTGAGAGTACCATGCTGGAGGCAAAACAGACCGATGGTGCGGAATCAAATAACTGACAGGGTAGGCTGTATGATAAAAAGGCGAAAGGATATGAAACGTTTAGGTTTTGTATCTTTTCGCCTTTTTTATGTTAAAATTATAAACAAAAATTACAAAAGGATACAAAAAGGATACAAAAAGGATATAAGTACACAGTATACTGGGGTCAAGATCTTAGGTATTGGGGAGGAAATATGAAATACAATATATTACTAGTTGAGGATGAGCAGAAGATAGCAGAAGGAATAATGGATTATATGAAGGGGACTGATGCGGAATTCACATGGGCAGATGACGGTGATAAGGCCCTTGCACTTGTCTATGAGAATGAATACGATATGGCATTGCTTGATGTCATGCTGCCGGGTGCAGATGGATTTGAGATATGCAGAGCGATAAGGTCCAAGAGCTATGTGCCTGTCATTTTTCTGACCGCTCGTGGCAGGGAGGAGGACAGACTGTATGGCTATGACATAGGTTGCGATGACTATGTGGTCAAGCCGTTCTCCATGGCGGAGCTTTCTGCAAAGATCATGTCCTTTCTCAGAAGAAGTAAGGGACTGTGGGAGAAGAATAGCATAGAGGCATACGATATAGTGATATATCCTGACAAGCTGCAGGTATTTGTATCAGGAAAAGAGTTACGGCTTGCACCGAAAGAATATGCAATGTTGAAATATTTTATGGAACACAGAGGGATTCTTGTCACAAGGGATGATCTGCTCCTGAGACTGTGGGGTTATGATTACGAAGGCAGTGACAGGGTTGTGGACAACCATATCAAGAAACTGCGTCAGGCACTTGGGGAGTCCGGTAAGCAGATCAAGACAGTATTTGCCAAGGGCTACAGAATGGATTAAATCGATGAAACTGTTGATATCAAGGGAGGGTTACATTATGAGAAAGGAAAAAACAAAGGTGTATTGGAAGAAACAGAAGTTTGGGTCGTTCTTCCTGAAAGTATTTGTGCCGTTTATACTGGTGGCATCATTGCTCGGCGGTATCGTCACGTATCTGCTGGTATCTATATATGAATCTAGTCTGGACGATAGTTTGATCAATTTCAATCAGATGGTCGACAATGGCACAACGTCAGCGTTAAACAACTATAATGAGGCATTGAAATCTGCAAATGTCAGTGCTGCTGACTACGATTTCCAGATAGCAGATAACCGGCTGATGGGCAGTCTTGATTATTATCTGAATATGGCGACTATGTATGTTGTCGATGATAAAGAAGGGCGCAATGGAGCTATAGAAGTATATAAGCTGGATGAATATGGAAACCCATCGAAGGTATGGGAAAACGGTGCAAAATATTACCTGAGCGTGAAGGACAGAAAGGGCGAAAAGTACATATTGTCATGTTCGCGTGAGGATGGTCAGGAGATGTATAAAGAGGCTCGTGAGACAAAAGATGCCAGTGTGCTTAGTATAGATGAGCTCTATGTCAAGGGGAACAGTTTCTGGGTAGGGGCATATACATACTGCACAGATGAGGTTGAGATCATTCAAAATGCAGATGGAACGGCCGACTCTGATTTCAAGCAGCATAAGGTTACAAACACAAATATTCCGGAAGGTTATGTAAAAATAAAAAACCTGAGTGCATATGAGATGGGCAGCACTCCTATAGGAAGTCCTTTTTCAACAGAGAAACTGGATACATATGGTGATCCAGAGGGATTGATAGGAGATGCGATCGCTTATGGAAAAGACTTTGTAGACCGTCATGATGTGAGCAAAGATTATCAGGTCTATCAGTATGCGGAGAAAGATTACAAATGTGAATATGGGAAACATCATGTAGAGGTTGCATGGCTTGGTGGTGGATACGACATGGTATTGAATTATCACACAAATATCTGGAGGTCTTTGATCGGAAAGCTCATGATCGGAACCTGGATAGGAACAATACTTCTGAGTGTTATAGTATCTCTTGTCATTGCATATGCCATGTACAAAACTTATAAGTCTACCTACGACATGGAGCGGTATAGACGGACAACGTCCAATGCTATGGCTCATGATCTGAAGAGTCCTCTTGCTGTCATCCTTCTCGATGCGGAGAACCTCAGGGATGGAACCAATCCGGAGAAAAACAAGTACTACATGGACAACATAATCGATGAGATCAATCAGATGAACACTCAGATAGCATCAATCCTTGATATGGCAAATGCTGAGGATGTGAGCACTCAGTTAGATAAGACAGATGTTGATATCACAGCTATAGTTAATTTGTTGGCAGAGGAATATGCAGAGAGAATAAAAGAGAAGGACGTTACCATTGATATAAAGGGCACTTGCACGGTACACGCCGATGAGAAACTCATGACTCAGGCCTTAAGGAATGTAATGGACAATGCGGTGAAGTATGTGACAGATGGCGGGGAGATAAAAGTGTGGCTTTCAGACAGCTCAGTGTCATTTGTCAATGCCAGCGAACCTATTGATAAAGAGACTCTGGCAAATGTGTGGAATCCGTTTGTAAAGGGAGATAACAGCCGTCACGGACATAAGGGAACCGGACTTGGACTCTCGATCGTAAAGACAATAATAGACAGGCATGGATTTGACTGCCTGATGGATAACAGTGCGGATGGCGTAGAGGTCAGACTGATATTTAAATAGCATGTGTCAGGGAGGTTTGAACAGATAAAGTACAGAGCGTGTCTAAGTTTATGTGCACTGTCTATATGAAGGGGGATAAAACATGAGTAAGAAAAGATCTAAGATAAAGATGTATTGGAAGAAAAAGAAGTTTGGCTCATTCTTCCTGAAGGTATTTGTGCCGTTTATACTGGCAGCATCGGTGTTGGGGGCTATAGTAACGTATTTGTTGACCGCAACGTATAACAACAGTGTAGATGATGCAAGGAAAAATTTAAATACTGTATTCACGGAAGCTGAGGATGAAACATCGAAAGATTTTGGTGACTCTGCAGATGCCAATGCGGAGGGGGATGTCGATTATGATTTCCAGACAGTGGATAATGCATTTGCCGGAAGAATGGAGTATTACTGCTCGATAAACCGTATGTTGGCGCTTGATGACAGGAATTCAAGAGACTGCGTGCTGACAGTGTATCACAGAGATGATGCCGGTAATCTTTCAAAGATAGCATCGTCAGATGGCAGGGTGTTCATAGCAATCCAGGATGCAAATGCCAAAACGTATTATCTTTCATGTACATATGAAGAGTACAAAGAGATGCTAGAGGAGGCATATAAACTCAGCGCACCTGCAAATATAAGCATTAATGAAGTTTATGTTAAGGACAATAACTTCTGGGTAGGGGAATATACTTATATTGATAGTGATGAGGAAATCCGTTTTGTGGAAATGGAGGATAGCACTAAAGGGTTTGCAGATAATACGGTATATACAGCTGTCAATGAAAATATTCCAGACGGTTATGTGAAATTGGACATGTCAAAAGGATTTGAGATATATAAGGATTATTACGGATATATTTCAAGTTCGAAGAATATGGATGTTTATGAGAACGTGGATGAACTGATGGATGAAACCTCAGTGGAGGATTCGGATTTTGTTCAGGGATATGTAGAAAAAGATTACAAGTGCGGTTTTGGACACCATACCACAGAAGTGGAGAATCTTGGCAGTGGGTATTTTATAGTTTTAGATTTCCATACGAATTTCTGGAGATCAATGGCCGGCTTGTTGGTGATCGCTACCTGGGCAGGAATAATTCTCCTGTGTGTGATACTCTCTCTTGCCATTGCCTATGCCATGTATAGGACATATTTGTCGGCTTATGATATGGAGCAGTACAGACGTACAACTTCCAATGCCATGGCTCATGATCTGAATAGTCCTCTTGCGATCATTCGACAGAGTGTCGAGAATCTCAGGAATGAGGCAAATCCTGAGAAGAATAAGTATTATATGGACAACATAATCAATGGTGTTCATCAGATGAATGCACAGATCGCTTCAATTCTTGATATGGCAAAGGTTGAAGATTCAAATACTCAGCTAAATAAGACAGATGTTGATATAGCGTCTATTGTTAATTCATTGGCAGATGAGTATGCTGAGAGGGTAAAAGAGAAAGGTGTGACCATTGATATAAAGGGCGCTTGCACTGTGCATGCCGATGAGACACTCATGACTCGGGCTATAAAGAATGTCATGGACAATGCGGTGTGGTACGTGACAGATGGTGGTGAGATAAAGGTGCGGCTCTCCGACAGTTTTGCATCATTTGTCAATTCCAGCGCACCGCTGGATGAAGAGGTACTGGCAAATGTGTGGAAACCATTTGTCAATGGAGATGGCAGCCGTCATGGACATAATGGAATCGGGCTTGGGCTCCCGATCGTGAGGATCATCATGGACAGGCATGGATTTGACTGCCTGATGGATAACAGCGCGGATGGTGTTGAAGTTAGACTGATGTTTAAATAAAGAAAAGGACAGATATGTTTGCTTGGATTAGCAAACATATCTGTCCTTTTTTATGCATTCTTGCTTTTATAATCCTCACCCCAATTTCTCATCGCGTCAAGCACGGGGCGTAGACTCTGACCAAGTTCAGTCAGTGAGTATTCCACTCTGGGAGGAACCTCCGCATACACCTCTCTGTGGACGAGTCCATTTTCCTCCATGTCACGGAGCTGCGCGGTGAGAACCTTTTGTGAAACAGTTCCGATGGATTTTTTCAGTTCTCCAAATCTCTTTGTGCCGGTTATCAGATCTCTCAGGATCAGAACCTTCCATTTGTCGCCGATAAGACTTAATGTCGTCTCAACCGGGCATGCCGGCAATTCTTTTAATTTGTCACTCACAAGTAATTACCTCTTAATAAAAATATTTAATATGGTTATAAAATCTAATAGTTTCTTTTGGTTACTTATAGGCGGATTATACCATACATACTATAAATGCACTAGTCTTTAAAGTATGAATGCACATATTGAGTCAACGGTTTACATAAGATTATACATTTACAGTGCAGCATAATTATGCAACAATAAATGACACGAGAAAGATAGGTATAGGATGGGGCTGAACCGATATCGGTTTATCAGATGACCATACTTCGTATGAGGTGTGGTCATTTTTTATGCTCTTCTTTCGGTTTTGCCTTGATTTTCTGCATTAGTAACCTTCAGGTAACTACACCACAATATTGTGCGTACTTTTTTTAATAGAAAACCTCTTATAGAATAGTCTCGAAAGCAAGAGAAAAACTTTGATGTTCCGATGCAATCGACAGCGTTTCGGGGCAGAGTGCAGAACATATTTTATAAGGAGGTACGGCGATGAATACAGAGAGATGCCTGCAGATACTCAGGGAGATAAAGGATGTGGCATTTGCCACGGTTGATGACAAGGGCATGCCACAGATAAGAATAATAGACATAATGCTGGTGGAAGGTGAGAAAGTTTATTTCTGCACGGCAAGGGGCAAGGATTTTTACGCGCAGCTCATGCGTGATGGAAATGTTGCGGTAACGGGCATGAACAGAGAATATCAGATGATAAGGCTGAACGGAAAGGCGCGCAGACTGGATGATCAGAAGATGTGGATCGACAGGATATTTGCGGAGAATCCATCCATGAACAGTGTATACCCGGATGACAGCAGATATGTGCTTGAGCCGTTCTGTATCGACAATGGGGCGGTGGAATTCTTTGATCTTGGCAGGAAACCGATAGTCAGAGTGACATTTGCGCTGGGGGAAAGTGAAAAGACTTTCAAGGGATACGAGATAACCGACAAATGTATCCAGTGCGGAAAATGTGAGCGGATCTGCCCGCAGAAGTGCATTAAGGATTTTGTGATAAATCAGACCCACTGTCTGCATTGCGGATTGTGCTTTGAGAAGTGCCCGGTAAATGCGGTGAGGAAATTGTGATAGAAACCGAATCCACAGGATAAAGTTTAAGGAGGATATAACATGTTAAAAGAAATGTGGACATTGCTGCTTGAGAAGAAAGGATTTTTCCTGGATCTTCTTGTGGAGCATATAGAAATATCGTTGTTGGCAATAGTAATAGCTATAGTAATTGGCGGGGGTGTTGGAATACTGATAAGTGAATATCAGAAGGCGTCAAAACCGACTCTCGGAGTGATAAACTTCCTGTATACGATTCCATCGATCTCCATGCTGGGATTCCTCATACCGTTTTCAGGTGTGGGAAATGCGACGGCGGTCATTGCGCTGACCGTATATGCATTGCTGCCGATGGTCAGAAATACCAACACAGGTCTGACAAATGTAGATGAGAACATTCTCGAGGCGGCGAAGGGCATGGGAAGCACAAAAACGCAGATTTTATTCAAAGTCAAGCTTCCGCTTGCAATGCCGGTTATAATTTCCGGAATCAGAAATATGGTGACAATGACGATAGCGCTTGCTGGTATAGCATCATTCATCGGTGCCGGTGGACTTGGCGTGGCGATATACAGAGGAATCACGACAAATAACACAGACATGACGATGGTAGGAAGTTTGCTCATCGCGCTGCTTGCTCTGGCATTTGACTTTGTCCTGGGATTTGTGGAGAGGCGTCTTTCAAAGAGGAGTGTTAAGGCAAAGAAGACAAACAGGATAATGACAGCAGTATGCGTGGCGCTTGTTCTGATATTTGTTCTGATTCAGGTGGTGCCAAAGGATAAAAAGGAAACCATACATATCGCCACAAAGCCGATGACGGAGCAGTACATACTCGGCGAGATGCTTGATATTCTGATTGAACAAGACACGGATCTTGATGTGGAGATAACCCAGGGCGTGGGTGGTGGAACTTCAAATATCCAGCCCGCTATGGAGAGCGGTGAATTTGACATTTACCCTGAGTACACGGGTACTGCATGGAACATGGTGCTGAAAAAGGATGGACTGTACACTGAGGATATGTTCACGGAGCTTGAGAGCGAATACGAAGATTCATTTGGAATGAGCTGGGTGGGCATGTATGGATTCAACAACACCTATGGTCTGGTGGTGCGCAAGGAGATTGCTGACAAATATAACATCAAGACATATTCGGATCTGAGAGCAGTGTCGGACAAGCTTATCTTCGGCGCTGAGTATGATTTCTTCGAGCGTGGAGATGGGTATGATGCGCTTTGCAGCGAATATGGATTCAATTTCAAGAAGACGATGGACATGGACATCGGTCTCAAATATCAGGCTATCAATCAGGGCAAGATCGATGTTATGAATATATTTACAACGGATGGACAGCTTGCGGCATCGGATGTGACGGTGCTGGTGGACGACAAGAATTTCTACCCGTCATACATGTGCGGAAATGTTGTCAGAAACGAGGTCGTTGAAAGCCATCCGGAGATAAAGGATGTGCTGGATGAACTGTCAGGAACAATAACCGACAGCGACATGGCACAGATGAATTATGCTGTTGAGACCGAAGGCAGAGAGCCTAGAGATGTTGCGGAGGAGTTTCTGTCCGGCAAGGGACTTTTAAAGAAGTGATTTAGGCAGACGTGTTTATGATTTATTTGCTGGGACAAGTATAGTTGAATAATTTGTGATGGATCATAGGTTCTTGGATAAGGCAATTAAAATGGGCTTATGGCATATACAGTATAGATTTGGAGGTTCTTATAATGAATACTGCTATTGAATTTAGAAATGTAAAAAAGTCGTATGGCGATAAGACTGTCATAGAAAATCTCAACCTCACAGTGGAACAGGGAGAATTCGTAACTATAGTGGGCTCGTCAGGCTGCGGAAAGACGACAGCGCTTAAGATGATAAATGGACTTATCAACGCCACAGACGGAGATATATTGATCGATGGCGAGAATATTAAGGAGAAAGATATTATTGAGCTCCGCAGAAGTATTGGATATTCTATACAGGGAAGTGTGCTTTTCCCGCACATGACTGTTGAAGAAAATATATCCTACGTTCCCAATCTCCTAAATAAAAACGACAAGGCAAAGACGAGAGCAGCCGTGTCAAAATGGATGAAGATAGTGGGACTTGATGAGGAGATAAAGAACAGATATCCAGGCGAACTGTCCGGCGGACAGCAGCAGAGAGTGGGGATTGCCAGAGCACTTGCGGTATCGCCAGAGATATTGCTGATGGATGAACCGTTTGGCGCAGTTGACGAGATAACGAGGGAGCAGCTTCAGCAGGAGATCAAGAGAATACATAAGGAGACGAAGATAACTATCATGTTCGTGACGCATGATATATCGGAGGCTTTTCTGCTTGGAACGAAGGTGCTCGTCATGAACAAAGGTGATATTGAACAGTATGACACACCGGCGGATATACTGAAAAATCCGGCGTCAGACTTTGTGGCACAGCTAGTTTACAGGCAGAGACACCAGTGCAATCTGCCGGATGGTCAGATCGGGGATTGTCAGTACAGTTTTGTTGCGGGGATTGATTAGTGACCCCGAAGGGGGACGGAGGGGTCAGGCACCTCCGTCCCCAGGGTAAATAGTGATAGTTGATTGGAGAATTAGATGAACCAGAGTGAGAGAAGAATATATTTGATAAAGAGGTTGTTGGAAGAACGCAGCGATTGCGCAGGCGTGCAGATTCCATCTGGCAGTGAGGCTCAGCGGAGACTTCTCCGTTCTCTTATGAATGTCAGGATGCCAGGAGCTATTGATGCGGATTTTCTGAAGATACAGGACGAATATCTGGCGCAGGTGAATTTCGAGAAAGGAATAGTGGACTTGGAAGATATCGCGGAGATCCAGAGAGACACATATGTGTGGCGAGGAGATATAACAAGGCTTGCAGTCTCAGCCATAGTAAATGCAGCAAATAGTGGTATGACCGGATGTTATATTCCTTGTCACGCCTGTATTGACAACTGTATCCATACATTTGCAGGGGTGCAGCTGAGGAATAGGTGCGGCGAGATCATGCGTAAACAGGGGCACGATGAGGCTACTGGTCAGGCGAAGATAACTCCGGCATATAATCTTCCGTGCAAATACGTCATTCACACTGTTGGACCGATAGTGCAGGGCAGACTTACGGCTGAACATGAACGATTACTGGCGTCCTGCTATAGAGGCTGTCTTGAAGTTGCTGATGAAAACGACGCAGATTCTATAGCATTTTGCTGCATATCCACTGGTGTATTTATGTTCCCAAATGAGAGGGCTGCCGAGATAGCAGTAGATTCTGTCAATGCGTATAGGAGAGAGACGGGCAGCAGGGTAAAAGTTGTGTTCAATGTATTTAAGGAAGAGGATGAGAGGATATACAGAAAGTTGTTGGATAAGAAATAATGGTAAGAGTAGATGAAAAAGAAGGAGTAAAAGTGAGAAATACAGGTTTATTAAAAAGAAAAATAACATTTGAATCGTTTCTATGCGGAACGCCCGCTAGGGATTATGTGTATCAGAGCGTTCCGTACGAAACGCAGATTCAGCAGGCAGCACAGGCTATAGCCGATGCGGACTGCGTGCTAATAGGCGTGGGTGCCGGGATGAGTGCGGCTGCTGGTGCTCAGTATGGCGGTGATTTCTTTGAGAAGAACTTTGGTGAGTTTCAGCGGAAATATGGGAATGGCCCATATATGCAAGATATGTACAGTGCTGGATTTTATCCCTATCCTGATGAGGAGAGCTACTGGGGATACTGGTCAAAGCAGGCTGTGCTGGGCGGAATAAAACTGGATGTCACACCACTTCACAGAAAGCTTCTTGACGGACTTTCCGGCAAAGATATATTTGTGTTGAGCACAAATGCGGACGGTCAGTTTGTGAGAGCAGGATTGCCGCAGGAAAAGATATTCTGCCCTCAGGGCGATTACTTTCATATACAGTGCGCGCATGCCTGCCATGACAAGACATACGATGCCACGGATATGTTTCTGCAAATGGATCAGGCAAGAAGAGACTGCAAGATCCCAACATATATGGTTCCACGCTGCCCTGTCTGCGGAGGCTCGATGGACATGAACCTCCGCAAGGATGGTTATTTTGTTCAGGACAGTGCCTGGTATGAGGCAGAGCGAAATTTTAGTGAGTTTGTCACAAATGCTATGGACAGCAAACTTGTACTTCTTGAACTAGGTGTAGGTTTTAACACCCCAACAATAATCCGCTTTCCTTTTGAGAAAATGACACGAGAACACGATAACATAACGCTTATCAGGTTAAATCTCAATCAAGCGGTGATTCCGGAAAGTCTTGGCTCACGGGTTATTGGAATTAATGCAGACATGGTGGACAGTATAAATGACATCTTTCACTGACGTAACAACATGGGGACGGAGGGGTCAGGCACCTCCGTCCCCCATGTTGCAATATATAGATGAAAAATGGCGGATATACGTGCCAAGGGGGACGGAGGTACCTGACCCCTTTTGGGGAATGTGTGAAATTATGTGTAAAAGTGGCATAAAAAGTACCGGAGCGCTCCGTCCCCATCTACCTTTTCAGTATTGCATCCATGTCCTGCTCTGGTGCGGTTATGGGATTGAGATGGTAATTTTCTACCAGATAATTTATCACGGTCTCAGACATGAACGCAGGCAGTGTCGGTCCGATATATATGTTGCGCACGCCCAGCGACAGCAGGGTGAGAAGAATGCAGACGGCTTTCTGTTCGTACCATGACAGTACAAGGGTGAGTGGGAGATCGTTTATGCTGCAATTAAATGCATCGGCCAGAGCCAGGGCGACTTTGATTGCACTGTAGGAATCGTTGCACTGACCCATGTCGAGTATTCTTGGTATACCATCGATGTCACCGAGATCGAGATCATTGAAACGATACTTGCCACAGGCGAGGGTGAGGACAAGGGTGTCCATCGGAGTCTGCTTTACGAATTCGGTGTAATAGTTGCGTCCCGGATGTGCGCCGTCACAGCCTCCAACGAGGAAAATGTGCTTGATATGTCCGGCTTTTATGGCATCTATGATCTTGCCGGCCTGTGACAGAACTGCGCTGTGGCCAAAGCCGGTTGTCAGCATGTGACCGCCGTTTATGCCACTCATGCTCCTGTCGTGTTCGTAGCCGCCAAGTTTTTGTGCGTGCTTGATCAGAGGGGTGAAATCTTTTTTGCCGGCTCTTGTGCCGGAAATGTGTACCATACCATCATAGCCAACAACCGATGTGGTGTAGATCCTGTCTTTGTAGCTTGGCCTTGGCGGCATGAGACAGTTTGTTGTAAAAAGCACTGGTGCGGGAATATTTTCAAATTCCGTCTGCTGGCTCTGCCATGCCGTTCCGAAGTTGCCCGCCAGATTGTGGTATTTGTTAAGCTCCGGGTAGCCGTGTGCAGGCAGCATCTCGCAGTGGGTGTATACATTTATCCCAGTTTTTTCAGTCTGCTCGAGTAGCTGTGACAGGTCGTTCAGGTCGTGACCGGAGACCACGATAAATGGCCCTTTTTTGATGTCAACATTTACTCTAGTAGGCACAGGATTGCCAAATGATTCAGTGTTGGCTTTGTCCAGCAGCTCCATGCATTTGAAATTGACCTGGCCAAATTCCATGATGAGCTTTATCCATTCGGTGACGCTGTGCTCCATGTTCACCTCACAGAGTCCTTTGTAGAACCACTTCAGAACTTCATTATCTGTGTATCCGAGATTCATGGCATGATGGGCGTATGCCGCCATCCCTTTGAGTCCAAACAGCAGGGTGGAACGTAAGGATACTATATCTGTGTCGCCATCCCAGAGGTCGATCACCTGTATCTTTTCTGCCTCGGATCTGCTGATCTTGTTCTGCTCGTTCCTGACCCTTCCCATAAATTCTTTTATTGCACTGTCGTCAAAGTTTACATTTGTCAAGGTTGTGAAAAGTCCGTCTATGATAAGTCTGTCAGCGAGTGCACTGTGTTTATTCTCTTTTTTTGCGAGCACTGCAAGTCTTATAAGCTCGCACACAAGCTCGTCCTGTAGATTAGATGTGGATGGCTGCTTGCCGCACACTCCTGTATTGACACAGGCAGAACCTCCCGCTGTCTGCTGACACTGAAAACAAAACATATTTGACATGTACCGTATACCTCCTGAAATATGAAACTATCTGGGGAATGCCTGGTGACTGTATTGCGGAGATAATTGCTGTCAGTCTGTGGATTCCCTTCTAAGTAGAGTATGGACAGTGAACAGAAGTTTTATACTCAAATTTGCTAATGTATATCTGTGAAATAACATTCAAGGGTATAAAAAACTTTCACTGCTCAGATAGAGTCGTCCTGAGAAAAAATGGAGACGGAGGTGGGGACGGAGGTACCTGTCCCCTCCGTCATCACCTTCATTTGTGGGATGCGGAGTCGCCGGTTATATTGAGCAGATAAGTGCCGTCTTGCACGCATTTGACTGAAATTTTACGCGGTGCTGATAGTGGACAGACTGGCTCGCGCACTTGAATTTGCAAATGAATCAGCTGAGTATCATGTCAGGAACTATGCGGATGGGACGCTTATGCCCGGAGTTGGCGGCGGGCAAGAATATAGAGGTTCTTCAGAACAGCTGCGCAAATGCGGAGGAGCACATCCAGGCGGCAAGAAGACTGTACAATGCAGGTGTGACAAATTATAACAATCTGTGTAGTCAGTTCCCTTCATCGGTGGTTGCAGCCATAACGGGTCACAATATAGTGGAGTATTTCAAGACTGATGCGGATAAGAGATCAGATGTGATATTTTAGCAGGAAATTCAGATATTTTTGTGCATAAAAAAATCGGTGCGACGGGATTCGAACCCACGACCTCTTCGTCCCGAACGAAGCGCTCTACCAAGCTGAGCCACGCACCGATTGTGTTATATTAACACTGCCATAATAGTATAAGAACATTCTGAAAAAAATGCAAGGAGTTTTCTAAATAAAATGCCAAGAAATATTTGCTCCCAGAAATCTTCGTGGCAATCTATATTCAGAATATCCTAAAAGCTATTTTGTGGAACTGATAATCTATCAATGGCAGAGTAGTAATCAGAAAGTAGTTGATATGAGGATAAAGTGCAGGTGGTGTATAGAATGAAATATATAGGGACGGACAGCAGGTATAGGATTAGACATCAGTATGGACTCAGCGAAGACCAGACGGTTCTTCTCTATGTTGGAAGACTGGCGAAAGAGAAGAATACCATTGAGATACTCAGATGCCAGAAGAGAGTGAGCAGATATGGTACAACACTCATGATAGTTGGGGATGGGCCATATAGGGCGGAGATAGAGGAACAGGTAAGAGAGCTGGTGCTTAAGGTTTGCTAGAGCGAAACACGCTCAAATGACCTGTCATATGGAGCGTGCTTAATGAAGAGATTCCTTATAGGAGTGAGGAGCCCCCTTGCTCTTATAAGGAATTTTTTAATAAAATAATTTATTTTAAAAAATTTGTTGACAACACCACAACACTAGTGTACTATTCAACTAGTACAGAGGTGCAGACACACAGAAATAGGTAGTATATCTCTGACATGTTCCGTAAGAGCAATACCAAGGAGGAGGTGTGTGATGGAATTTAAGACGAATATCCCCATATATCTTCAGGTCATAGAGGATATAAAGCAGAAGATCATAGCGGGCACACTGCCTTTGGGATCTAAGCTTCCGTCATCAAGAGAACTTGCCATAGAATACCAGATAAATCCGAATACTGCAGCGAGGATTTACAGCGAGATGGAGTCTATGGGGTTGTCCTATACCAGACGTGGAATAGGAACATTTGTGACGGAGGATGACAAGGTCATAGACGACCTGAAAAAGGAGAGAATAGAGGAAATCATACAGAGCTTTGATGAACAGCTCACCGGTATGGGATTTTCACAGGATGAGATCCTTGAGCTGCTAAAAGAACACTTTGGAAAGTAAGAAGTAATAAAAAAAGAAGGGAAATGATACAATGTTAAAATGCGAACATCTGGTTAAGAAATATATCACGACCACAGCCATATCCGACCTGTCACTGGAGATTGAGCCGGGACATATATATGCGCTGCTCGGTCCGAATGGAAGTGGAAAGTCAACACTTATGAAGATCATAGCCGGTCTGGTCAAGCCGGATTCAGGAACTATCACAATAGATGGAGTGCCTATGACGTACAGGTCAAAGAAAGACATAGCGTATATGCCGACGGAGGCTTTCTTCTTCGGATATATGAACTGTAAGGACATAGGAAAGTATTACAAAGATTTCTTTGATGACTTTGACTATGACAAATATATGGGACTGCTTGCTGAGATGGAGCTGAATCCTGATCAGAAGGCGAAGAGCATGTCTTCAGGAATGCTGGCAAAGCTCAAGATAGCGGTTACTCTGTCCAGAGACAGCAGGATCGTCATGCTTGATGAACCACTGAACGGAATAGACATCATAGCGAGAGAGAAGATCATCAGCACGATTGTCCGGAATATATCGGATGACACAGCCGTGCTCATGTCCAGCCACCTTGTGGATGAGCTTGAGAGGATAGTGGATCACGCATTCTTTATCAAGAATGGCACCTGTGTGCTCCAGGGTGATGCAGAGGAGCTGCGAGTGAGCAGGGGCAAGTCGATAGTTGATATGTATAAGGAAATATATGCATAGTTAGATGAAGGAGAGATAGATATTATGTTAAAGATGATGAAATATGAATACAGACGTGGAGTATTTCCACTTCTGGTGGTTATAACGGCTCTTGCGGCAGCAGAATTGCTGTTCCTGATTGGAATATTTGCAGAAAAAGATCTGCTAACTGGACTTGGTATCACCTTCCTTGTGCTGGGAGGCTGGGCTTCGTTTATGTTCGTCTTGATATATGGTGTTATAATATACAGTCAGGATCTGAAGAACAAGACTGGGTATATGGTGTTTATGACCCCGATTTCAAATTACAAGATTATCGGCGCAAAGCTGCTTTCAATCCTGCTCACCGGTGCGACACTCGTGGCCTTTCTTGGACTGCTTATAGTTGTTGATTATAACCTGCTTAAGTCACATAACGGCGGTGTAGCTGGTGCTGAGATTGTGCTGGATGAAATTCTGGGGACAAGAGGATTATCAATAGGAAGTGTCATTGCAAATGTTGCAGGGTTCATAGTAGTAGCACTTATTCAATTCTATACAATGATCACTATAGCATACCTCGCAGTGTCACTGTCTTCAACAGTACTTCAGAACAAGAAGATAAAGGGCGTTGTCAGCTTTATACTTTTTGTGGCTCTTTATGCGATGGTGAGCTACATAGCATACAAGCTTCCGCACCTTGGGAAGAACGTGCAGGTGGAGACTATGCTTGACGCGATGTATAAGAACATACCGCAGCTTATTCTCTATGTTGTATGCATGATCGGCAGTTATATAGGAAGTGTGACACTGCTTACTAAGAAGATAAGCTTATAGGCGATATGCTGTAATATGAATGCGCGCGTGAAACGACAGGAGATATGAGGATGAGGAATGGTGATGTGATGAAATATTTTAGATACCCGGTTATAGGAGTCTGCACAGGAGTCATAGTAGTGCTTCTTGTACCTGTGGCTGTGTGTGGGATCTGTGCATATGGTGTGTGGCGGCTGCTCAATATGGTAACAGGCGGAAATAAAGAGCCACGCAGGACGATGATAAAGCAGAATTTATAAATGTATATTTTTAATCAATAAGATAACCCGGAGTGAGAAAATGTCTCACTCCGGGTTATTGACGTTCGGGGAGGAATCCTGTAGTATTTTCACTAGAGTTAGGCGAGGCTAACCGAACGTGGAAATGCTTTAAATCACTATTAAAAATGTGGGTTTGTATAGCATTTTCCTGTTATTCTCAAACACCTATTTGTCACAAGGAGGTTTTGTATGAGTGAAAATACATGGGAGATCATGAAGGGCATGGAGCTCGGTGACGTGGAACTTCAGATGGCACTTCAGTGTGCACCAGTGATAACGGGCGTCAAGGTGTCAAATCTTCTGAACATAAAGCTCAGCGGATATCGTCAGATGGTGGAGATATTGAAGGACAGTGATATATGTATGTACACACTGGGAGCAACCTGTGGCAGGGTAAATGTATTTATCTACAATGCGGCAAAGCTCAGGGCATTTGTCCAGAGGGATGATGTGCAAAGACTTATGTCTGAGCTGGGATATGAGGACATGGAGCTTTCTGAGATACTTGCGGTGTTTCGTGAAAAATATCAGAAGTACTTAAAGAGCAGAGGAAGATTCACCTCAAAACAACCGGCACAGGAAGATCAGGCTTGTGGCGATGGATCTCTTGGCAAGGAGTGGTTCCCACACGAGATGGGCTTGCTGCTGGGATACCCGCCAGAGGATGTGGAGGGATTTATTCTGCAGAACGGAAGAAATGCACTTTGCTCCGGTTATTGGAAGGTATATGAGAATGCTGAATCAAAGCGGAGAACATTTCATATATTTGAATGTGCGGAAGAGAGACTTATCCAATTTCTTTCAAATGGACTGCATATGAGAGATATCATGGGGATGTACACGGCGAGCAGAAACGCGGCATAGGATTTAGCTGATACAGGCATAGTATCCATATAATGAGTTCTTAATTATGCAGAGCACATTGAACGAAATATATGGAAAGATGCAGATAAACACAGTTTACAGGGATGTATAGGGTAAATCTCTATAACATATAATTTCATAAGGAGGGACCCACGTAAGTGGGAGGAATCCTTGTGAAGTACGCAGACGCCGCGCGGAGCGCATTGAATGCGTCTGCTCCACATAATTTCATAAGGAGGATCAACATGAGCAAAATTAATATCGTATTCTGGACACAGGGCGGAAATACACAGATGATGGCAGAGGCTATCGCGGACGGCGTGAGAGAGGCCGGAAAGGAAGCGGAGGTAGTATTCGTAAGCAGCATCGCGCCCGATGTACTCAAGGATGAGCCGGTGTTTGCACTTGGATGCCCGGCTATGGGAGCTGAGGTTCTTGAGGAGGCTGAGATGGAGCCTTTCGTTGCTGATGTAGAGGAATTTGCTTCAGGCAAGAAGATCGCACTCTTCGGTTCATATGGATGGGGAGACGGTGAATGGATGCGCGACTGGGAAGCGAGAATGCAGTCAGCAGGCGCAGAACTCGTAGGCGGAGCCGGACTTATGTGTCATGAGACACCTGACGCAGAAGGCCTTGAGGAGTGTAAGGAGCTCGGACGCCAGCTGGCAAATGCCTAATTGACGGACGGCACGGACGATAAAAAATAACCATATATATGCAGTCACGTTCGGCATATATATGGTTATTTTTTATCTGCGTGCCTGGCCGTGGGGATATAAAAAGAGCCGCTTGAGAAAATCTGTAATTTGAATGTGATTCTCTCAGGCGGTTCTTTTTTGTGTTGAATTTGTTCTTAGTGTCCTGCGTACTGGGCGTTATGGCTGCCGTGGCGCCTGATGTGATTGGTTATGTATGGAGCGATGGCGATGTGTTTGTCCATGGCATTTCCAACTATGGCGATTCCCTTGCCCATGGTGAACGCGGCGAGGACTGTGCCGATTCCCAGACCGTAGATATGACCGAGGATAAAACCTGTCATGACAGCTGTCGTTGCAAGGCAGATCACATCAAACGAAATCTTAACCTTAGAATATTTTGCCGATATAATCTCAGACAGCTCTCTTGGGAAAAGGTCTGTCGGGATGATCGGAAGTCCACATCTGTTGGACAGTGCGATTCCGATACATATCAAAATGTAACTTATTACAAAGTAAAGGATTCTCCATGGGAGGGCAGTTGGCAAAGCCCCGATCCACATCTCATGGATATCCAGCATCTTGCCAAATACGAAACCAACTATGAAACTGCACAGGTACTGGGGAACAAATTTCCTTCTCATGATCATGAGAGTGAGAATAAGTATGCCCTGAAATATGTATGTCCAGGTTCCGAGAGTCAGTCTTGGAAGAACCAGCGAGAATGCGTATGGTACGCTGGATATTGCCGATATTCCTGCTGCGGAATAGAGCATGAGAACCACTCCGAAACTGTTGATGGTGACTGCTGTTATCAGGGCGATCTCGCCCCACATGTTATGCAGATGTGCATTTCCTGATTGAGTATTCATTTTCTGTTTTTCCTCATTTCTTTCTTTATATAATGTGTTTTGTAATATAGCCTTTGATTTCCCCGGTATCAGGGTAGATTTAATTGTCTAAGACTTCATATATGTATATCCCTGCGATTTTTGATTGTAGCACCGACAATACCACATAACAAATAAATAGTTTTTATGGTTTGATAGATTTTGTCTATAAAAAATATTCGGATTGTATTAAAATATGAATATGATCATATTTTTATAATGGGAAATATGGTATAGCCAAAATGCATTGCATAAAATACTGGTCAGTTGCACTGAGAAAAAACAGAAAAGATATTATAAAAAAAAGATATTAAAAATAATGAAAAGGGGAGATATACATGAACCTGTCATATATTAGATATTTTGTTGAACTGGCCCATGTTCAGCATTATACAAATGCGGCCAGAAATCTGAATATAACGCAGCCAAGTCTCAGTCACGCAATATCCCAGCTTGAGGAAGAACTTGGGGTAATGCTTTTTGAAAAAAATGGGCGCAATACAGAGCTCACTGCATTTGGCAGAGAATTCCTTGCATGTGCAGAGCATTCGCTTGGCACGCTTGATGCGGGGGTGGAGTCCATACAAAAAGAGGCTGCCGGGGATGGTGTGATACGACTTGGACTCATAAGACCTCTTGGAATGGAATTTGTACCGCGTCTGGCAGCAGAGTACCTGAAGAAATGTGGAAATAGAAATACATCGTTTACATTTCACACAGGAACCACAGGACAGCTGCTCGATGATCTTGCGGCCAGAAAATATGACATGGTTTTCTGTTCAAGACCGCCTGAGACGATGGGATTTTCCGCAGTTCCAGTCGGAAGACAGGATCTTGTTGTCATAGCACCGTCGGGACACCCTTTGGCAGACAGGGATTCGGTGACAGTTGAGGATACACTTGGGTATAAACATGTATATTTTTCGAAGGAATCTGGAATGAGAAGTCTGGTGGATGAGATGTTTAAAGGGCTTGGCAAAGCTCCTGAGATAGCATGCGAAACGGAGGAGGATGAGGTCATAGCCGGACTTGTGGCAGCAGGGTTTGGAATAGCGGTAGTCCCTTACATGGATATGCTCAAAAGGCTTGATGTGAAGGTTCTTAGTATAAAACATCAGCCGGTTGACAGGCTTTACTATGTTGTTCATGATAGCCGGACATATATGTCCCCTGTGGCGACAAAATTTCATAAATATGTGTTATCTAGTAATTGACAAATTAAGGTATGATATATAGAATGGTTCTCATATAAACTTATAAATTTGAGAAAAAGTTGCACAAATCAAATTGTACAATTACTACAATAAATCGCCAGGAAGTTTAAGGGGGCGCATAGTTAGTGGATAGGACTGCTGTATTTAATATAGCATTTGAAATGTGGGGAATATTAATCTGTCTGTTTGCATTTGCGGTTATATTACTTCAGAAGAATAATAATAGGGATAAAAAGAATGTGAGTCTATGTATGGAGGCTGCATGTGTCATCCTGCTGGCTGCAGATATGTTGTCATGGTATTATCAGGGAAGATCAGGGCAGACAGCCTATTACATGCTGAAGATAAGCAATTTTGGCGTGTTCTTTGTCAACTATTTATATATGACTTTGTTTACGTTTTATCTTCTTGTCATTCTCAACAGAGGAGAGACGAAGATGCCAGCGAGAGCAAGGGGCGTGGTAGTTCTGAGTGCTGCTGGGATAGTCCTGCTCATTATATCCCAGTTCAGTGACAAGCTGTTCTATTATATAGATGGCAATAACTTCTATCACAGGAGCAGCGGTTATCTGTTGTCGCAGCTTATAGCAGTAGCAGGACTTGTTCTAAGCTTTTCGATACTTTTGCAGTATAAAAAAAGACTGGAAAAAAGAGTTTTCTGGTCAAGTGTTTTGTATTTTATCCTGCCATGTATATCCACGGTTGTTGTCATATTCTATTATGGGATTTCATTCCAGACAATATCTGTGGTTGCTTCTACACAGATCATGTTTGCAGTTGATATGGTCGAGATGGACAGATCACTTGCGAGATCCAGACAGGAGGTTGAGCGTACAAAGTACGAGGCTGAGCATGATCTTCTGACTGGCATGTACAACAAGACAGCCGGAATGCAGAGGATAAGAGAGTATATAGATAACATGACTGACGAAGACAGTGCTTCTCTTGTATTTGTGGATATAGATGATTTCAAGAGTGTAAATGATACATATGGTCACGCAGTTGGTGATTACTGGATTGAGAAGGTGGCAAAGTTTCTCCGGAGTGACTGCTATGAAGAGGACGTTGCCTGCAGGTATGGTGGAGACGAGTATGTTGTGCTTCACAAGGGCTTATCGGATATATCTGTTCTGGAGTCAAAGATGAGAAGACTTGCCAGAAAACTTCAGCGTAAGGCAATGGAGAGAGGGCAGAATGTCCATTGCAGTGCTGGTATATGTCAGATCAATGGTTCAGGATTCAGCACAGAAGAGTGTATGAATGTCGCGGACACTGCGCTATATGAAGCAAAGAAGAAGGGCAAGAATGCCAGCGTGATCCACAGCATCAGCAGGGATGGTACGGACAGAGTGACCGTACTTGACAAGATAGAGTCTGATATAAAAAAGGCTCAATCCAGGGTAGAGGCAAGGATCGCATATATGTATACTGATATTATATATGTTAATTATGAGAACAATAAATACCGTGTTATCAAAGGTGATTCTGAGCTGAACAATGTTGTATCTTGTGCGAATAACTATGATGAAGTAATTGGATTGATAAGTAACCGGTTTGAGTCGGATCGGTCAAGAAAAATAGTCAGAGATTTTCTCAGCCGCGAGCGAATGGAGAGTTACACAGGCGGCAATATGGGATATCAGACAGAGAATCTTCGCAGAAGGGTTTTGTCAGTCAGCTGTGCAAACAACCATGGGGGTGCAAGTCTTATACATGTTATCCCGGTGGACGAGGACGGTGACAGAGGTTACTTTGTGGTCGTGCAGGATCTTGACATATATGCTGGTTGAAGTATATAATTACATACAATAATCTAAACGAAAACAAGTTGGTGGATTTTTCCGGATCAGGTCATCTTTTCGCCCCACAACCGTAAGGTTGTGGGGCTTTATTTATGCCCTATGGGGACGGAGGGGACAGGTACCTCCGTCCCCGTAGGGGAATGGTATAATCTGGATGAAAATATATTTGGAGGTTTTATGGACGAGAATTTTATGAAAGAAAAGCCGGTGTTCCCACTTTTGATGTCCATGGCATTGCCTATGGTTATATCGATGATGGTGAATGCTTTGTACAATATAGTTGACAGTTTCTTTGTGGCGAAGATAAGTGAGGATGCGATGACAGCACTTTCGTATGTATTTCCACTGCAGAATTTTGTAAATGCTGTGGCGATCGGATTTGGTGTTGGAATAAACGCGGTGATAGCCATATATCTTGGAGCCAAGGACAATGAGCGGGCAGATCGTGCAGCTAGTTGGGGGATGTTTCTTGCTGTTATACAGGGAATAGTGATGACAGTCGTGTGTATTGCTATCATTCCATCGTTTCTCAGAGCCTTCAAGGCAAGTGGAGACGTCCTTGACCTTGGCTGTCGTTATGCAGACATAGTATTTGGATTTTCTATAATTATTTCGGTTGATCTTGCATTTGAGAAGGTGTTCCAGTCGGTTGGACGCATGATAGTTACAATGGTTGGACTGATGGGCGGCTGCATTGTGAATATAGTGCTTGATCCGCTGCTGATATTCGGTGTGGGACCATTTCCTGAAATGGGTATAGAAGGCGCTGCACTGGCAACTGGCCTGGGACAGGTGTTTACACTGATCATTTATTTTATTGTGTACTTTGGAAGACCGATAAATGTGAAGTTCGGCATAAAGCATTTGCATGAGGGCGGTATGATGGTGAAGAAACTCTATGCCATAGGTATACCTGCCATACTCAATATGGCACTGCCGTCTCTGCTCACAAGCGCACTCAACGCCATACTCAGCATGTATTCGGCAACTTATGTCATGATCTTGGGCGTGTACTACAAACTTCAGACCTTCCTGTATATGCCGGCAAATGGAATCATTCAGGGAATGCGCCCTATCATCTGTCTCTTATACACATCTGACGCTGCCGACGATAAGGCTCC
>URJU01000010.1 GCA_900548315.1 uncultured Coprococcus sp.
GGCAGCGTCAGATGTGTATCAGAGACAGTGCATATTGTTATTTTTTCTTGCTGCCATAGTCTCATCTATGGACTGTATCTCTCTGCGGCTTATCTCAATACTGTCCTTAAGGACACGGATATTATTGAAGTACTGCATCAGCTCCTGTGGTGGGTTATCCTTTGCCTGCTCATAAAAATACTTTCCTAGCTCAACCATATTTCTGTCTATCATCTGAATCTCGTTGCTGATCTTATTGCTTAGTTTTGCCTTCTGCGCAGCATCCTTCGTCTCATCCACCGCATTATTGGCGAATTTCTTTGTCTTGTTAAATACATCCTGAAAAAAAGTCTGCCATATTTCATTTTGCCTCCATTATATTTATTCTATTTCCAGTACAAAAAAGACCGGGAATATGTGCATCACACCTTTATCCCCGATCTTTTTCCTCTATAGACTGCTTACAGAGCCATCGTACATCTTATAATCTGTCATAATCTGACTGATATCTACTCGTCTATGTACTTGTTGAGTGTATCAACAACATCATTGAGATTGTAAGGCTTTGCGATATAATCATCAAGCTGATTCTCCAATATTCTCTCCTTATCCCCGAACATTGCCCTGGCTGTAACTGCGATTATAGGAAGTCTCTTTCTCTTTTCCTTACGCTCTATCTCTCTGATCTCCTGTGTAGCTGCTATACCATCCATGACTGGCATCTGTACATCAAACAGAGCCGCGTCATATATCTTTGTCCTGAAAAGCTCAACTGCCTTCTGACCGTTCTCTGCTATATCGTATGAGAAACCTGCCATACCGAGAAGCTTTCCGATAACCTGCTGGTTGACCGGTTCATCCTCTGCGACAAGAATTCTCGCCTTGCTGTGTGCATTGATGGAGAATACCGCCGGTTCCTCCTTCTCCTGAAGGAACTCGTCCGCTGCATCAGCACCCTTGATAACTTTGAGTGGTATCTCAACTATGAATGTAGAACCAATGTCTTCCTTACTCTGTACAGTGATGTTACCACCCATGAGTTCTACAATCTGCTTGGTGATAACGAGTCCAAGTCCTGAACCACCGTACTTTCTTGTATCAGATGCATCAACCTGGCTGAATCTTATGAACAGCTTGCTCATATTCGCCTCAGAGATACCGATACCTGTATCTGCAACTGCCATTCTTATCTTGATCTTATTCTCACCATCATCCATAGAGGCGATCTTGACCCTTACGCTTCCCTCAGATGTAAACTTGATCGCATTTGAAAGGAGACAGTTGAGAACCTGCTGGATTCTCTGTCCGTCACCACGAACAAGCTTTGGAATATTGCTGCCAAATGAACAATCGAGCTGCAGGCCCTTGTTCGTTGCAATAGGAACCTGTGCTGCAACCGTATCCTCAATAGCTGTCCTGATGTCAAATGTCTCTTCTTTAATCTTGTACTTTCCTGCCTCAAGCTTACTTATATCAAGGATGTCATTGATAAGTCTAAGCAGTGTATCTGCACAGTTCTTAGCTGTTATAAGGTTATCCCTATAATCTGCCTGAAGGTCTTCTGCCATAAGTGTAAGCTGGAGCATACCAAGAATTCCGTTGATAGGAGTTCTTATCTCATGGCTCATATTTGCAAGGAACTCAGCCTGAGTCTTATATGCAGCATTGGCATCAACGATTGCCTTGCTAAGTTTCTCCTCAGTCTCTTTCTGCTTTGTGACATCAATTACTACCATGTTGATGTAATCAGCCTCGGACTTATACATAACCGTGTTGAACACCTTCTGAAGCGACTCCATGGTGATCTCAACATCCATGAGGTCTCCCTCTTTTGTGCCTGAGTTATTGTATGCTGTGAACCAGGCATTTATATCCTGAAGGACCTCTATCTTGCTCTCCTTGAGGATCTTATCCTTGTAGTCTGACACATCAAGCTTGAAGTACTCTCCAAATATCTCATTGGCATCAACTATCTCATAACTCGTTCCATTTACTGGATCGTTGATTATCTTTGCCTGAGCAAACCCGATAGGAAGATTCATGAACAGTTTCTTGTACTTGTCACTCTTGTTAGCAGATCCTGCTACACCTCCTCCAAAGGCAAGCATGATCAGCACTGCTACCACCGCTGCCAGAACACCGCAAATGATAGCTCCCACTCCAACATTTGCTATGCCAAGCACTCCGGCAAGCAACGCCAGAACTGCCACGACAATGGCAAGCGGTTTAATCCCAATTTCCTTAATTTTGTCCATTAATGCACCTCTGTTCTTATAAATATTTTCTGTAAATAGTGCTTTTTTACACATAAAATATGTCTATGAGCAACCACATAGTTACATTATATTATAAATAACAAACCAGGTCAACGCTCACATCGTTTTTTATGCTAAAATTTTCACAAAAATTATTCACCATTTTGTACAATATAGACTATATTTTCCTTCTTCATTCGGACACATCCTAATCTTCTTGATTGTTTTTATACAACGTCTCGGCAAGTTTCAATGCCTCCTCAAGTTTTGTAGTGTCCTCTTCAAATACATACTCATCAGAAATCTCACTGTCATTTCCGCTCTGAGCATCTGTATCCTGAAAATCTGCATTTTTGAAATCTGTATCGCTTGCAGCCGACTCTTTTAAGGCTGCCCTTGTATTCTTCTTTTTTTCCTTTACAGTTTTAGCATTCATAAGGAATGCAAACACAAACCACCCGATAAGGGTGAACAGTATCCCCAACTTTAGTCCCCTAGGGAAATACTTAAACTCTATCGTGTGTGATCCTGCGGTTAGATCCAACGCAATGAACGCTCCAGCAACTGTCTTTATCTCGGTCTTCTTGCCGTCAACATATGCCGTCCAGCCGGAATCATATGGTATGGATGTGAACATTAGTCCGTCCGTCTCCGGGGCAATGCGCCCCTTCACATATCCATCTTCAAATACCGAAGTTTTGAACTGAACTTTCGACCATCTCTCATACGCTGCATCAAACGCAGCACCGTTCATGGTCGCAAGAGTGAGTCTGGCAGATGTGTTATCCGGTACTCCATCTGAAAAACAATATTCTATCTCAACATGTGTACCCTTTGACAGATGTCCTATATGGTAAGTTTGATACTGGAGTCTCTCATAATTCTGCTCCTGTCCATCTACATATGTCCTTATCTTGGTTATACCATTGCAGTTGGCTATCATATAAAGATCGTTCTGTTCCTCTGTTACATCAAAACTCAGGCTAAAACTAGTTATACCCGGAGTTATATCCGACAAGGCAAAATATTCGCTATATGGATTGTCATGTGTTATTGTTATGTCGTTGCTTGACCCAGTGATTTCCGGATAGATCTGACTAAATGTTCCGGCAACGCCCGTTGATCTCTCCACAAAATTGTTGATGCTCTCAAACATGTTTCCGGCATCGCTGGTCCAGTCCTTCAAAGCCTCATTTACCATAAATCCAAGTCCCAACGCGCGCTCATTCTGATATATGTCCACGTCACCTACAGTGTCGAGATAGTTCATATCATAGGACATATACTCGTCTGGTCTTCTGAACACATATCTTATTCCAAGAACCGCGCTGGAAACCGGATTTGCGCCGTCAAAAAGGAACTCATTTGCACCTGTATAGAAACCAAGCCCATGCATTGCATTTACAAGGGCACTGGAAACCGTTGAACCAAACAAACTCACGCCCTGCATATTATAATAAGTTGACTCGTCCACAACCGTAGTCTCAACCAGTTCTGACCTGTATGGAGAACCCTTATGTTTCACTGAATCAACAGCTGCCTGAAGATCCGCCGCGCCTCCGTAATAATCAGGTATATACACCGTACCATTACTCTCATATCCCTTCGCCGCACCAAACACGATCTCTGTGAGACACAGGATCGCCATCACAAGTGACACGACAAATCTTCCCCTGCCCTTGAGCATACTTATAACCAGCATCATCACCGAGTACACAACAAACAATACCCACGTAAATATGATGATATTCCTGTCAAGATCTATGTTCTTATCAGCGTACACAAGGAATCCAAATGCCACTATCACACCTGCCACCACACCAACGACCTGGTCTTTGTCGATCTTTGTGACAGTCTCATAGCCCATAGTCAGCAGAACAAATATAAACAGGAACGAAAATCTATTTGGTATACCATATTGGTCATGGAACCCATGCCAAATATAGTTGAGAAGTACATTGTTAAAGCTCATCATGAGAAATACCAGCAGTATCACATTCTTGAGCTTTTCATACCACTTTATCTTCGTATTGAATATATATATACCTATAAGAAGTATGGCAAATGTTCCGCAATACAGATTGACACCACCATCAAAACTCTGACTTTTTATAGGCGGAGTGAGAACAAACATCTGCTTTATCATATCCCATATATTTCCATACCACTCCCACTCAGGGTAGTGCCTGGTAGCGGATGCTGTGGTGTTAAGACCTATATATGCCGGGATGAGCAGAAATGCAGACATAGCCGCGGCAAGCACTGAGGTTCCCGCAAATCTCAGGGTATCTTCTGCCCCCTTATATATATTCTTATGATTTGTCAAAATAAACTGTAGCACAAGGAACACACATATCATGAAACATATGTAGTAATTGCAGAGCAGTCCATAGAACAGACTTAATGTGTAGAGCTTATAATTTCCGCCATCCTCCATCATCTGTTCAAACCCCTGCATGATAAGTGGAAGAATGAGTATGCAGTCCATCCACATCAGATTCCATGAGTATCCGATCACATAGTTGCTGAGCGCATACGCTGTGGCAAATGGGATGATAAATACATTATTCTTGTCCTTACACTTATATCCCAGATAACTTGCCATGGTAAGTCCTGACAACGCTATCTTAATGCTTATCAGAAGGCACATTGCTATATACAAATGCTCCCTGTCAAATATGACTATGATAAAATTGAGGGGACATGACATATAATATGCGATTATATCTATAAGATTACTTCCCATTCCTATATTCCATGTGTAGAAAAGACTTCCCTCTTTTTTAAGTTTATCCTGATAATCGGAAAAAAACGGCAGATACTGGTGAAGACTATCCACCATGGTAAGACTGTGTTCACCGAATGGTCCCACCTCTGCGATGATCCAGAGTACGAGCATGAATACTGCCGGTATCAAAAAACAAATAACCATTATATAATTGTCCGAAAGCAGATTTCTGACAGATTTCTTATTCTTTTTAAATACAAAACATTTGCTGAAAATATAGTTGATCACTAGTACAACAACCTGTACTACTATCTTTGATATGAACTCATTATACCTGAACGAATCACAGAGCAGATTTGTTCCAACGACCTCAACTATCATTGCAAACAGACGCATGCCGACAAAAGATATGAATTCCCTTAGGATCTCTCCCACGCACTTTTTATGTTCTGATCTGAACACATAAAATCCATTTGCAAAATATGCAAAAATAATAGCAAGTATGATGGATATGACGTTGGCCTCACTCCTGGTCAGATTCGTTACCAGCCTGAGTACAAAAAATGATACCAGATTGACAGCGGTGGTCATTCCACCCGCTATGACATACCTAACCATCTCTTTCTCCATGAGTTTCCTTATCTTGTCCACATATATATTCATATCGTTATACCGTTCCCTCATAACTTAATTCTTTATATCCCGATCCCAGGTTTCTCAGAAACGTCAGAGAACGCCAACCTGTGGCGTTCCCCGATATTCCCACCATGTCTATACTATTCAATAGTTATAACAAATATGATGTTCTATTGGTAGTTACATGTTCTTAATTTTGATCCATCTTATTTTATATTTGCCAGAAGATATACCAACGGCGAATTCCAATATATGGTAACCTCATTACATGAGTAACTCTGTGCATTGTCCACATAGCATCGCTCTGCCGGTGTATCCGCAAGAACAGCCTTGGCATATGGATCCTCCAGACTGCCGTTTGCTCCGCCGACAAGCATTCCCGGCATTGCCTTTCCAAGCACTTCAGATGGTCTGTGGTGTGGATGCTCAGGAGTCTGTGCGCCAAAACCTGTCACATAACAGTAACTTACAGGATTTCTTCCGAGCAGATAGTCCAGCTGCTCAGACGCACAGTCAGCATATGATTCATCTCCAAGAACCTTTGAAGCCATAAGCAGCAGCATTCCATCATTTGCCACAGCCATATTGCTGCCCCATACATACTCTCCGCCTGTTGCAGATCCGAATCCGCATTTGCCATAATTCTTGACAAGGTCATCTGCCCCCTCCTTGAGGATAGCCTTCTCATCGTCACAGTCCTTGACATTCATACAGTAATCATATATAGCATAATAACCTACGTCTGCCCATCCAAGACCATACTTTACACTGGTCTTCACCGCTTTCTTCACATATTCACGATAACTTTCATCACCAGTTGCTATATAAAGCTCTGCGGCTGCCCACAGATATTCATCAGTCATTCTTCCATCCGAATATGAACCAGTAACTATGCTGCCCACATTAACAAATCCCGAATCACCCTCATGTCCTGCCAGGTACTTCCAAGCCTTCTGAGCTGCGGCAAGGCATTTATCTGCAAATTCCTTATCTATGTCTCTGTATACAACCGATGCTTTTGCCATGACAGCGGCAAAATCGCCTGTAGCTGCATTGGATATAGGTGAGAGTATCATCTGTGCTGTCTCCTCAACTGCAAGAACAGTCTCAGGGAACACCTCGCCGGTAACCTTGTGGTATACTCCACCGCTATTCTCATCCTGCATCTTGAGCATCCAGTCGAGCTCGTATCTCGCCTCATCGAGAATGTCTGGAACTCCATTGCCGCTCTCAGGTATGCCTATGGCATCATCCTTTGCAGCCTCAGCGGAATCCTCATATGTAAGCATAAGATCCTGAACCGCCTTTGCGCCAGGAACCACATATCTGCCGTAGTCACCTGCATCATGCCATCCACCAGTCACATCCTTTGCCACATCGGAGCCATACACTATAGCCTGTCCCGTATGACATGCCTCGTGGGCAAAATCTCCTGCCACTGCACTGTCTATAGCTGTTCCGCATCTCTGATCATAGAGCATAAGAACCGATGCCTTGTACACATCGTCATATATTCCATCCTTGACCTGGAACTCATATGACTCATCGCCGGTATCCACAGTGATCTTATATGTACCCTCAGCTGTCACATCGCTGAAATCAACAACCGTATATCTCAGATCCGCACCAGAGTCATAATGCCAGTCTCCAAGCTCACCCGTCTTGATCGACTTACCTGTTCCCACATCTATTACATCAAATGTCTTTGCAGACTCATTTGTGATAGTCGCAAGTTTCTGTGCATCCTTCTTGTAACCAAGCTGATTGATATTAACTATCTTTGGTTCAGGGATGGATTCAACCTGCTGCGCCTTGGACGCATCCACAACCGTGAGCTTTATATTGTCAAAGTAGATCTTATGTGCAACGCTGTCATCGCCTTTGCCTTCAAAATGTCCAAGATTCATACAGAGTCTAGGTGCCGGATCCGACTCCTCGCTCATGGTGAACTGTGTCGAAACGTGCTGTGTGTCCGAACCAACCAATACTTCGTCCATGACATACGCATGATAATCTCCGCCATTTATCTGTATCCTATACTGAAGTGCCCTCTCTATAGTACTGTGAACATCAAACGAAAGCTCGTATACACAATCCTGATTCAGGGCAAATCCGTCATAATATATCTGGTTTGCATAGTCGAGCTTGCCTGTCGATGTCACATCAAGACACAACTCACCATTCTCATTAAGCAGCTCCGCCTGACCGCCGTTGAAATATGTGGCACATCCATCTGTGTCATTGTCATCAAAATTCAGATCTATGAGCACATCCCCATCTGCAACCTGACTGCTCTCCTCTGTGTCCGCCTTGTCAGTATCCGCTTCATTTGCCTCCGAGGACGCATCCTCGGTTATCTCAGTTGTCTCAGAATCTGTACACTGTACCGTCTGCTCCTCTGTACTGTCCGCCTTCTTATCCCCGCAGCCTGCGAGCATAGACATTGTCATAGCCGCTGCCATAGTAACCGCAAGTACCTTTCTCATCTTAACCATTTTATCCCTCCATAAACCTTATAATATCCTGAAACGCCATGTGTCCCCCAAAGATATCAAGCGCGCTCCCTATCGTCACGTCTATCCTGTCTCTTCCCAGACGTCTGAGCTGTTCCAGATCGTCAAATGATGCCACACCCCCAGCGTATGTCATAGGCAGTTTGCCCCATCGTCCGAGCATATCAGCCACATGCTCCTCTATACCCGAAGCCTTTCCCTCTACATCCACAGCATGAACCAGGTACTCATCACAGTACTCCGAGAGCATATCCAATGTATCCTCATCCACCTTTACATTGGTAAATTTCTGCCATCTATCGGTGACAATATAGTACTCTCCGTCTCTCTTTCTGCAAGAAAGATCAAGCACGAGATGTTCCCTTCCCACCGCATTTTTAAGGTCATTCAGGTTGTCAAAGTTTATCTCCCCATTCCTGAACACATATGAGGTGGCTATGACATGGGACGCCCCCATATCTATGAAAGAGCATGCGTTGTCAGCATTGATGCCTCCGCCTATCTGGAGTCCTCCCGGATACGCAGCCAGAGCCTTTTTCGCCTGATCCACATCCGCCTCATAATACTCACTGGATGAGGGATTCAGCAATATTATATGACCCCCTGTAAGACCATATCTCTTATACAGATCCGCAAAAAATCTGCCGTCCTGCTGTGACACAAAGTTCTCATCCGCTCTGTCTCCCTCGTCACAAAGACTGCCCCCGACTATCTGTTTCACCTGTCCGTTATGAATGTCTATACATGGTCTGAATTTCATATTGTCTGTCTCCCATCGTGCTTATTATACTGCTGCATCATTTGTCCATATAATGATTATTCTAACATACTAATTCCAATTATGACACCATAAATGGTTTAACCGGTCAAAACTTTATTTGATTACAGGAGGTAAAGGCTTTAAAATAGAACTGATTATGTTCATCGTGAAAAAGAAAGGGGAACTTACTTATGAATTACTCACTGAAAGCCGAGCTAGACAACTGCTATTCGTTTGCCGATTCTCTGGACAATGACGGCTATGGCGCACGCCAGAAGGCAGGACTCAAAACGAGAGAGATGCTGCAGTTTGACCTTCTTCAGTTTCTTGCATATCTGTCCAGCTCCAACCCGGCTGAGCTTACCCTGGAAATAAAGTTCATCCGCGAATATCTGAACCAGCACTTCACCACCGACAGATTCCGCACTTTTAAATATGAGAGAACTACCGGTGATTTCGCACAGACTCCGCCCAGATCACTGACTTATTTTGTTCAGGGCGACCTTACCCGCATGAAAGTCAATCCCAATGCGGTGTATCGTTCAAGAGATTATGTGCGCATGTTCAAACTCATGGGACAGGAATTCATCGCATGCAACAGCCTGACAGACGAAGACGAAATTGCAAGACTCACTGGCTACTGCCTGATGCTCGACAAATACCTGAAATCCATGAACCTTTACGCCATCGATCCAAGTCCACTCCTCGACAAATACAACGCTCTGCCGAAGAACTTTTCCGCAGATAATCTGGCAGGAAAAACTGCAGCTGCGGCAAAACCCGAACCGGTAAAAGATGTGGATACATTGCTCGAGGAACTGAACTCCATGACCGGACTTGAGAGTGTAAAGAAAGACATTATAAACCTGGTAAACCTTTTGAAAATAAAAAAACTCCGCGAAGAAAACGGCATGAAACAGCCATCCGTATCCCTTCACCTTGTATTTTCCGGCAATCCTGGTACAGGAAAGACAACCGTTGCCAGACTCCTCGCAAATATCTATAAGGGGCTTGGTGTTCTGTCAAGAGGACAGCTTATAGAGGTTGACAGAGGAGGACTTGTGGTCGGATACATAGGGCAGACAGCCATTAAGACCGCAGAGGTTATCGAATCTGCCATCGGAGGCATTTTGTTCATAGACGAAGCATACACACTCACTGCCGGTAAAGGAGAAAATGACTTCGGTCAGGAAGCCGTGGACACACTGCTTAAAGCCATGGAGGATCACAGAGATGACCTCATCGTGATCGTGGCCGGCTACCCCGATCTGATGGAACAATTTCTCAGTTCCAATCCTGGTCTTAGATCAAGATTTAACAAATTCATCACATTCGAGGATTACACAGGTGATGAACTAATGTCCATATTTGAGAGTATGTGCTCAAAGCAGGAGTACAAGTTGGATGCCCTTGCCCGTGATTACGCACAGAAGTACTGGGCAGATAAAGCCGCAAATCACGATGAGACATTTGCAAATGCCCGTGAGGTGCGAAACTTTATGGAGTCTGCTATTTCAAGACAGGCCACACGTATTGTTTCAATGGACAAGATAGATGTGGATACCCTTGCAACCCTTACCACTGAAGATCTAATGGAATAGTCTCTGCTTTGTTCACACTTATTTTATTGTATATATTGCCGGATACATATTATAATGAAGGACATTGATATATTCTATTATCAGACAGAAAGAGAGGTATTTTATTTTGAGCAAAACGCTTACAACAGACAATCCCGTTATGAATTTTTTAACCATCGTGTGTGATATAGTTATACTGCACTTTTTATGGCTGCTGACTTCCCTGCCAGTTCTCACAATAGGAGCATCCACCACTGCACTCTACTATACCACCATGAAGTGTATCCGAAATGGACAGGGTGGGGTGGCAAAAATGTTCTTCAAGAGTTTTAAGGACAACTTTAAGCAGGCAACCGGCATAGGTATTCTGGCTTTGATCGCAGGTTTTATATGTGTATTCGACATGTACTTTGCCATCAATAGAAATCTCAAGAGTATGATGGTCATTTTCACCATCATGTCCCTGATATACCTGTTCACCGTGTTGTATGTATTTCCACTTCAGGCGCAGTTTGAGAACACCATCAAAGCTACTATAAAGAATGCGTTCTTGATGTCCATCAAGAATCTTCCATGGACTCTGCTGCTCACAGCCATAACCGTTCTCATTGTGGTGATGAGCTACATGAACTCCACTGTTCTTGGAATCATGCTCATATGTGCCGCAGGACTTCATGCCTACCTCTGTTCTCTCATATTTGTACACATCTTCAAAGAGTACATGCCTGAAGAGGAGGATAAAGCCGATGAGGATTTCCACATTGTGGAAACAGATGACAACAAACAGGACTAACGACCTTTGCCCACACATACAGACGAATAATATATATGACATGCGCCGGCTTTCTTTAGAAGACTGGCGCATACGTCTATAGTGATACCTGTTGTGTAAATGTCATCCACTATCAGAACATTCTTATACTGTGGATAAACCTTCCCTATCGCCATTGACTGCTTTATATTGTTTACCCTTTCCACATTGTCTAAAGTCTTCTGGGGCGCGGTATATCTATTTCTCACAAGCATATCCGAACACAGAGGTAATCCAAGTTCTTTTGCCACAACCTTAGCCAACACTAAAGCCTGATTATATCCTCTATGTCTCAATTTCTTTCTGTGCAGCGGAACACAGGTTACGGCATCAATTCCATATCGATTTATATATGGTCTGACCTTGGCTGCCATCTCTCTTCCATAAAAATCCCCATATTCTATTTTTTCATGATATTTTATCGCCAGGACACTGGTCTTGACAGGTTCCAGATAATTGAATACCGGAAAACCTCTATCGAAATTTCTGACATGTTTTTCGCAATCCAGACAGAACTCTTTCTCCTCTGAATCAATCTCTTTCCCACATCTCATACAAAAAGGCGGTTTTACATATGGCAGGTTCGTGTGTCCACTGCACACGTATCCCCCGCCATACGGAATAACCTCATCACATATAGCACATCTGCGTGGGAATATCAGATCAGTGATTATTTCATTTATTTTCAAATTTCTCCTCTATTCTCGCTGAGCCGCAGCGCAAATGTGGTAAATCTTTTCTGTTCATCCTCATTGTCTATCATGGCATTTGCCAGACCTATGTTGCCAACTATGACCACGCATCTCCTCGCTCTTGTGACCGCAGTGTACAGAAGATTCCTATTCAAAAGCTTTGGGGGGCATTTCAAAAGTGGGAGTATCACCACAGGATACTCGCTGCCCTGTGACTTGTGGATGGTTATCGCAAATGCGTGCTCCAGCTCCTCAAGCTGACTGTATGGATATTCACTCTGTCTGCCATCATCAAATTCAACCACTAGTTTCTGATCATAATCATCGATTGCTTTGACAAATCCTATATCACCGTTAAATACACCGACTCCCTCCTCCTTTGCAAATCTTCCAGAAGGATCCATGATCTTCCACTCCTGTTTATAGTTATTCTTCACCTGCATGACCTTATCGCCCTGCCGAAATACAACGTCACCTCTTGCATACTCCGTTTTTCCATTTCCAGATGGATTTAATATCTCCTGGAGCTGTCTGTTCAGATTCTCTATTCCAAGATCAAACTTTCTCATCGGAGTGAGCACCTGTATATCTGAACTTTCAACATTAAAAAACGCCGGCAGCTGTTTCGTCATAAGAACCCTAAGTTCATTTATGATCTCATTGTATCCATTCCTTGGTATAAAGAAAAAATCCTCGCTCTTATTCTTTATCTCTATATGTACTCCGTCATTGATCTTGTGAGCATTGCCAATTATATCACTATCCTTGCCCTGTCTGTATATCCTGTCAAGCACTGACACATTAAATACTTCAGAGGCTATGATATCCTTTAATACATTTCCGGGGCCAACTGATGGCAGCTGATTTGAATCACCCACTAGAACAAGCCTTGTTCCAGGAGTCACTGCCTTCAGAAGACTGTAAAAAATACCGCTGTCAACCATAGACATCTCATCGATTATTATAACATCCGTCTCCAGTGGATTACTCTCATTTCTCGAGAATACGTATGCTGAATCTCCATCATCATCCACACCCCCGTTGAGTTCCAGAAGTCTATGTATGGTCTGCGCTGCATATCCAGTCGCCTCAGTTATTCTCTTCGCCGCACGTCCCGTAGGAGCCGCCAGAACTATATTCATACGAAGGCTCTCATATATTTTTATGAGGACATTGATTATAGTAGTCTTTCCGGTTCCAGGCCCTCCGGTTATTACCGCCACACCATGACACACTGCCTTTTCAACAGCCTGTCTCTGTGCATCTGCAAGCTTTATGCCTTCCTCATCTTCAACAGTCTTTATAACCTTATCTATATCGAGCCTCGCCTTTGAGAAATCAATATCAAGATCTGTGAGCATCCTTGCCGAGTTGAGCTCTGTATAATAGTCACTGATTCTGTACACTATGTTTTCCGTCTGTTCGTCTGTCTCCTCGTCAAGCAGATACTCCTGTCCACGGTCCAGATCCACCCCAGACTGACCTATCTCTTTTATTATGATCTTGCCAGCCACACTAAGTTCAAGTATCTGATTGCAGATAGTCATCTCTAGTTCAGGATCATATGGCATATAATCATTCATCAGAAGTGAATACGTCTTGCCCACCAGCATCTTCTGGGGAAGGTACATATGTCCAAGTCTGTTCGCCCCTGACAATACATACATTACAGCCGCTCTAACTCTAAAATCTGAATCCTTGCTTATTCCCAGTCTGTCTGCAATCTCGTCCGCTGTCTTGAACCCAACACTGGTGATATCCTCTGCGATCTTATATGGATTGGTTCTGACAATATCATAAAGTCTGTCCCCATACTCATTGTATATTTTCACAGCAAGGTTCACTGGAATACTAAGTCCGGTGAGAAACATCAATGCATCCTGCATCTCTTTTTTTTCGTTGTAAGAAATGGCTATCTCTCTGGCTTTTCTCTCCGATATTCCGCGTATTTCCGCGAGTCTCTCCGGTTCATCCTCTATGATTCTCAGAGAATCCATCTTGAATTTCTTCACTATCCTCTTTGCCAGTGCCTCTCCCACGCCCTTGATCACACCTGAACCAAGATACTTCTCCACGCCTATTATGTCATCAGGCATCTTTATCTCACAGGAGGTGAATTTGAACTGCAGATCATATGTGGGATGCTCCACAAATTCTCCCTCCGCAGATACATATATACCCTCAGCCACACCGCGAAGATTGCCCACAAAAACATCTTCGCCGTCCTCACCTTCCACAGTGAAGACGGCGTAGCCATTGTCATCATTCTTATATATAACTTTTTCTACATATCCTTCTCTAACCAAGTCCTGTCTCCCTTGAAATTCTTATCCAAAGTGCTTATCCGAAGTCATATATATCAGAACCTCATCCTATCTATGAGACATCAGTTCTTCTTCTCACTTAAAAGCTCTATATATTTACCTGTTCCTATAGCAACTGCCCTGAGTGGATCCTCAGCAGTCATAGTAGTGATTCCTGTCTTCTCCTCGAGGAGTTCCTCAAGTCCATGAAGAAGTGCACCGCCACCAGTAAGGACAATTCCTCTGTCTGCAATATCTGCCGCAAGCTCAGGCGGAGTCCTCTCAAGTACGGAGTGAACAGCCTCACATATCTGAGATGCCGGTTCACGAAGGGCCTCCTCTGTCTCATCCGATGTTACAGTTACTGTCTTTGGAAGTCCTGTTACAAGATTTCTTCCCCTTATATCAAGGGTTATATTCTCAGGACGTCTGTAGCATGTACCAATCTTGATCTTTATCTCCTCAGCAGTTCTCTCACCTATGAGCAGGTTGTGTTTCTTTCTCATAAATCTTACAACAGCTTCATCAAAATCATCACCTGCGATCTTGATCGATGCACTGACAACTGGACCGCCCAGTGATATGACAGCAATATCTGCTGTTCCACCACCTATATCCACTATCATATTGCCGCATGGTCTGTATATATCTATACCTGCACCTATTGCTGCCGCAACAGGCTCCTCTATGATTGACACATCCCTTGCTCCTGCCGCATATGTCGCATCCTCAACAGCCTTCTTCTCAACCTCTGTGACCTGAGAAGGTACACATACACTTATTCTCGGTCTTCTTCCAAAGTAACTTCTTCCAACGGCTTTCTGTATAAAATACTTCAACATCTTCTCGGTTATTGTATAATCAGAGATAACGCCCTGTCTGAGGGGTCTGATGGCAACTATATTGCCCGGCGTTCTTCCGAGCATAAGTCTTGCCTCTTCACCAATAGCCACTATCTTATTTGTATCTCTGTCGTATGCAACTACAGAAGGCTCTTTCAATACAACGCCTTTCCCCTTTACATACACCAGAATACTGGCTGTGCCTAAATCTATACCAATATCTGCGCTTGCCATCACAAATCTCCCTTCTATTCGTTCACGTCTCTTAATATTACAAGAGATGCATTGCTGCCGTCAAGCCATTTCATTCGCACTTCCGTCAGATCCATGATCTTGTCAAGACTTCTTATGTAACTTCGCCAGTTTACTTCCTTCTCCTCCACACCTATATGCTGATCCGGACCTCCCATGATCTTGTATTTGTCGCGGAGATTCTCTATCAGAAGTTTGCTGTCCTTGTCTGTGAAATCATAACCGAGCATATCGTTGAGCGCTTTATTGGAAAACAGAACCCTTCCAGTATCAACCTCTCTTATAAATATGCCCTCATCCATGTAGTTATATGTATCAAGAAGAACACTGTTGATCCTGTTCACGCTGTCATCACTCTTTATCCTCTCAAGACAGCATCTTATAACCTCAGATGTCTGTTTCGCAAATTCTATTTCTTCCGCTGACCATATCTTGTTCACCGATGTGTCCGCAAGAACAAAAACTGCACCATTATGGCCATTCACATATACTGTGACTGCCACAAAGCTCTTTACAGAACTTCCAGAGAGGATCTTCTTTGCAGCATCATCTATATGCTTTGCATCTATGACCATATAACCATTATCAGCCATCTGTGCCTTTCCCTGTCCATTCTGCCATGATCTGAATCTTATATTGCCTCGCTGCCAGTCTGACACATACTCCTCTGCGGACATGCTCTGATTTTTTGACCATATGTACTGGCAGTCAAGACTGCCATCGTCATCTCTGACATATACTGCTGCCACATCGGAGTTCAGGCATTCTCCCACCTGCGATATCATCTCATTTATGACCTGCTGCTGACTCTTGTCAGAGTTGTTGAGAGAATCCACCAGTATCTTCTGCCACTGCACTTTGTTCTCCATCATAACCTCCAGAGATTTTGCGCGTATGGCTTCCTTTGCCAATATCTGTGAGCTGAACGCATATTCAGAAAATATCCTTCCAAGCTGCCACTGAACCTTATATACTTTCTCCATCTGCTTTCCGTCACAATCATCATACGAGCAGCATATCCATGTGGCAATATGCTGACCATCTATCATTATAGGAGCTCCACATATCTTACTTCCATCTATATCGTCATCCATATCCATCATAACCGGAACGTTATTTCTGAGAATCACCTCGTTGAGTTTCATGTATATCTGCTTATACTGTGGTTTCTCAAACATATCATAAAAATAGCCCATATGTTTCTGAGGTCCCGCCGGCTCCACCATCTTCTTGCCTACCGGATCTATAATTGTCGTATACAATCCCGTCAACATGGAAAATGCCTTGGTTATCATCGTCCACTTCTTTGTGTCAAGCTGATTTCTCTCACCATCTTCCTGTATATTTGTCTTCATGATATATGACAATTTATCGTCAAATTCTTTCTTCGCCCTCTCAACACTGTTCTCAAGAACTTTTTTGTCAGTTATATCGGACACAAAATACTCAACTGTGTATGAATTGTCCTCTGCCTGAGTGACAGAGCTTTGTGATTTGACCCAGATTATCTCTCCTCGGTCATTCACTATCCTGAATTCTTCCTCATAATCCTTGTCCTCGCGCTTGGTGGCATTCTTTACATTTGCAAATATCCTGCTCCGGTCCTTTGGATGGATATAATCCTCTACAAGCCTGTCTCCGAGCTTTATGGCATCTACATTGATTCCCATCTGCTTTGCATTAGGAGTTATATACTTAAACTCCGGTTTGCCATTTTCATATCTCTGAACCATGACAAAACTTTTGATCTTTGACATAGCAGACAAGATATACGCAGCCTGATCCTCGTTGTAACCAATCTCCTTATCCTTGATAAACAGGAGCTCTATTCCGTCCATATCGCCCTCCGAAGTTCTTACAATATGGCACTTCAGGCGCATCTTGCTTATATCTCTTCTAGACGATATGATCCTAGTCTCCATCTCAAAATCATCAATATTGGTATCCTGTGCCTTGTAAAGCTGTCCGATAAGAACATCATAATCACTCTTTGGAAGAAGATCACTGAGCCCCACCAGTCCGCTGTAGAAATTGCCATCTGTATATCCATACTCAGTTATGTTCTTAGACACATAACGTGTTCTCCACACACCCTCAGGCTTATAAAGATATAAGGCGATCACCCCTATATGATTGATGATCCTCTCAAGGCTGACACTCCCAATCGTTACATCGGATCTCAATTCAAAAAGAACCATGTATGCTTTTTTATCTTTATACTCAAACTGATTCACAAATCCGCTGACTATATAGCGCTCACTGTCATTTACTATCAGAGCAAGTCTGTGCCATATGAGGGCTTTCTTCTCCTCAAGTGTAGGCCAAAACTCATCACTTATCATGAATTTGTCAGGCTCCATACCGAGTGTCTCAACACCTGAGCCTATGATATCGACCGCAGCATTATTGATACTGAGTACTTCACCGTCTTCGCAAAACACCACCGCCGGGTATTCAACTATCCCCAAAAAATCTGAATAACTGCTTAGTTTATTTATCTCCATCTGTATTCTCCATATATATTTATCCGTTTCGTATAATATCCCTTTATACACATAAAACTTTCCTATGATGACATTAAAAGCCCATAGAAAAGTTTCATGCTGATACACAGAACTCATCATACCATGAGCATCTGCTTTATTCATAAATATTACTGCTGTGAATCCTCTGCGTCACTCACCATCGCTGTCGCCTCACTCTTAAGTCCTGTAAATGCCTTGTCGGCAACCTCCTTTGTGGATGCACATGCGGCAACCACACTGTCGAGTGAAGAAAGAAGATCTGACATATATCTGCTCACGCTCTCACATTCCTTTTTGACATTATTGCGGAGTCTAGTAGCATCCTCGGTTGCAGTATTTCTTGTGTTCGCTGCATCCTTCTGAGCCTCCTCGCGCATAACCTTGCACTCATAATCAGTCTTCGCTGAAAGTGCCTCAGCATCAGAGTGAGATTTATTTCTCGTCTTCTCAGCCTCAGCGTATGCCTCTTCCTTCATATTATTGCACTTTGTCTCCGTCTGATCATACATCTGCTGACACTGTATCTCTGTATCTGTCTGAAGCTTGGTGCATCTGTCTCTGACTTCAGTCTCATATGCCTCAAGCTCTGCTGTGATAGTATTCTTCTTCTCTGTACACTCCTTCTCTGTCTGCGCAATAAGCGCATCGGCACTCTCCCTTGCCTCAAGAAGTGTTCGTGATATAGATTCATATCTTCCGGCGTTCTCTAGTTCTCTCTGCTTATAAGCATTCACCTGCTCCTTGAGTGCCTCCAGTTCGCTTTCCTGATCTGCGTTTGCCTTCTTCAAAGTCTCTATGGTCTTGGAAGACTCTGTCATATTGACTTCCCTCATAGTCTTAAGACTGAGCACAGCCTCGCTAAGCTTGCTGACATTTGCCTTGAGATCCTCAACTTCCTTGTTGTGTTTCTCTTTCAGCTCATCAATATAATAATCAACGGATGCTTTGTCATATCCTCCGAATTTTACAGTTTTAAGTGTTTCAACTCTGTCATCTGTCATTTCCTCTACCTGTTTTGCCATGGCTTTACCTCCCAAATCTAATCAATCGTACCTAGTTATATTGTAATCGTGTGTTATGCCAATATATATTCAAGTCAGGTCTGGTTCTGTCACCAAATTCAGTTTGATGACCCTTGCGCACATCAGCGCGTTTCATATTATATCACACATCATTGTTTAAGCAAAGCACTTTTACCGTTTCTATATTTTATTTAATTCATTTTATGATTACAAACATGCAATTTTATGCTATATTGTTTATGCTGTATAAAACAACTTTAATTTATACATTTTCATGCAAAAGAACATTTCTACTGTGCTTAATACGGAGGATCAATATAGATGAAACATCACTTAAAAAGATATTCCAAATTAATATTATTAGGACTTACCGCCACACTTGCAATTACTTCCATGACAGGATGTATGCGTCGTAAAAAGACAGCATATCAGGCATATATGCAGAACATTCTTGATGTCAATTATAAGGGCAGTTTCAACAGTTATGTAGATGACAATGAAGGTTCAAAGGATGATGCCCAGGCAATGTACAATGACACCATCGATTATCTGTCCGGTCAGCTCATCAATCATTATTCCCTGGCAAATGCTGATTCAGACCAAGTGAAAGATATTTTTAGTGAAACCGCAAAAAACATCTACTCCCGCGCAAAGTACGAAGTATCACAGGCTTACAAGGATGGTGATGACTACTATGTAGATGTGACAGTGTATCCTATGGACATCCTGAACCAGGCATTTGATGATGTATTTGCATATATCGAAGAATACAACAAAAAAATAGCCGCTGGTGATTTCAACAACACAACAAAAGAGGATTATGAAACCCAATTTGCCCAAGGTGTTGCCGACATTCTTAATGACAAATCCTCGGATATGGAATACCGCAATCCAGTTGTGGTATCGGTTAAGATAACCGATGACGGGGACTACTACTGTGCAGATTCTTCAGGACTTTCCCAAGTGGACGCCTCTATGCTGGCGATTGAAGGTTCCCACAGCGACCCTGAAACGGACGAATCAGATAATTAACCAATTTATAAAACAAATTAGGTTCAATATTATAAACAAGACCAGCAAAGCCCCTGTCACAGCCGATTCTGTGACAGGGGCTTTGCATTGCATTTTGTATTCTACTTCTCTTTAAAGGTAAACTCTTCATTTGCCAATTTGAATCTGATGCCATCTATAAGCATCATATCCGTTCCACTGCTTATGATCTTTCCACCGAGATAAGTATGGTTTGTTGACTTATTATCCCGCAGATAGTATACCCCATTGACGTTTATTATGTATGCATGGCGACGACTGACTGAATTATTGTCAGTAACCTGGTAGTCAACTCCCTGTGTTGACTTACCAATACAGAATATCGGCTTGTCGATCCTTATCCTCTCACCTGTTCTGGTCCTGATGATCACCGGACCACTCTTGACCTTGGTGTTCGCCGTAAGGACAGTTGTCGATCCGTCATCATTGTCATCAAATCCTATATCATTTGAAGAGAAATCCTTGACCTCCTTTGCGAGCTTAAACGATGATGCAGATGTAGTGTATGGTGTCTCAGGAACTTCAACCTTAGCCATATTCATCTGATTAGCACCAGATGATGACTTCATAAGTTCCTGCTCATCCTCAGGATGTGCAATATTATCATTCTTCAGATCATTTATAAACTTATAAAACTCTGAAAGGTAGAATGTAGGATTATGGTCAAAATACTTGATAAGCTCATATCCCGCATCAGAAGCTTTCTTGTTTGCAAACCTTACCTTTGACATGAAATCCCTGACAAAGTTCTCCATATTACACTTATCCATAGGCTTATCTATAGGCAGGAACACAAGCTGTACAGCCATGTTCTGGAAATCTATATACATATATCCTCTGTTCAGTATGACCTTTCCTATGGACATATCGTTTGCTTTTAGATACATCAACTGATCTGCTATGCTGAATATTATATCTACCAGCTCATCCTTGTGTATCTTCTTCTCAAGAAACTGGTTCATAGTTGTCATTGCCGGGATTGAATATGTGAGCGCCCTCTGCCCATCTATATACTCCTCATGGCAAAAAGCATTGTTGCCAACAAACTGAGCATTGTATAATTCAACCTCGTTGTGAAGAACCTCAACATCATCTTCAATCTTAAAGTACAATTTGTACTCATCACACAAATACATCTTATCACTCATAAAAAACCCTCCGATATTTATCGCACGATATCCATGTAAGTCCCGGAGTCAATTATTCTACTGTAACTGACTTTGCCAGATTACGTGGCTTATCTACGTCCAACCCCTTTGCATCGGACGTATAGTACGCTATGAGCTGAAGGATAACAGCGGCTGAGAACACAGTGAACAGACCATCCTGCTTAGGAATCGATATATGCTTATCGCACACATCTATGTCATTGTATTCCTCATCCATGCTGACAAGAATAACATATGCCCCCCTTGCCTTCACCTCGCGTATGTTGGAAATCATCTTTCCATATACAGATTTCTGTGTAGCCAAAGCTATGACCGGAACGTTGTCTGTTATGAGCGCAATCGTTCCATGTTTTAACTCCCCTGCTGCATATGCCTCGGCATGAACATATGAAATCTCTTTTAGCTTTAGCGCACCCTCCAGAGACAGAGTATAATCAAGTCCCCTTCCTATAAAGAACGCGTCTGGAGCCATTTTTATATAATTTGCTACGGTCTTAACTTCGTCAGCCTGCTTGAGCGTCTCCTCTATAACCGGAATAACGTCCAAGAGCTGTCTGATAAATTCCCTAGCTCTTTCTTCAGAATAGATTCCCTTTACATAACCTATCCTGCAACCTATGAGGTACATAGCTGCCATCTGCACTGAATATGCCTTTGTGCTGGCAACTGCTATCTCCGGTCCTGCATGTGTATAGAGAACATAGTCGCTCTCCCTCGCAATTGTTGAGCCTTTGACATTGACTACGGACAAAACCTTAGAACCACATCTCTTGGCAAGTCTAAGTGCCTCGAGTGTATCTATGGTCTCTCCGGACTGTGATGTAACTATCACAAGAGTTTTTTCATTTATGAGTGGTTCCTTATATCTAAATTCTGATGCTATTTCAACATTAACAGGAATCTTTAACTCCTTCTCTATCATGGCTTTGCCGACAATCCCGGCGTGCATGGCTGTTCCACATGCCACAACCGTAATGTTCTCAAGATTCCTTAACACATCATCATCAATTCCATCCTCAGTGAAATCAGGAAGCGAATTCACTATACGAGGTGTTATTGTATTTCTAAGTGCCTCAGGCTGCTCATAGATCTCCTTCAACATAAAATGAGGGTATCCACCCTTCTGAGCTGCCGTAATATCCCAGGTGATCTTAAGTATCTCTGGTTCTACCACTTTCCCCTTCATATCTTCTACCTTGATCCCAGCGCTTGAGAGTGTCAGTATATGATACTCAGGCACTACAAAGTAGTTCTGTGAAAATGCAATTATCGCAGTAAGATCCGATGCTATGATGGCTCCATTCTCTGTAAATGACGCAATCATCGGACTTACATTTCTAACTGCATATATCTTGCCAGGTCTGTCTGCAAACATAATACAAAGTGCAAATGAACCTGCAATTGCTCTAACAGCCCTTCTTATGGCGTCTATAGGGTCCCCCTCATATAAAGTATCCAAAAGTGCTGCTACAACCTCTGTGTCTGTCTCGGATACCAGCTTGTCAGCCAGTCCGTACTCTCTGATAATCTCATTATAATTCTCTATAATTCCATTATGTATGAGAGCAACATTTCCGCATTTGTGTGGATGTGCATTCACATCCGTAACGCCTCCATGAGTAGCCCATCTCGTATGTCCGATTCCACATGTAGACTTGTATACAGGACTATCGTCACTGCACATCTCTCTCAGATCATCTACTCTTCCGGCCTTCTTCTTGATCGTCAGTGTATCATCATCATTAAGCAATGCTATACCAGCACTGTCATATCCCCTGTACTCGAGTTTTGCCAGACCATCTATCAAAATATCCTTGGCCGGTTTCTTTCCTACATATCCTATGATTCCACACATATTTAATTATTCTCCTTTCGGCTTATACCACGCTGCATACTGATACTATTATTATATGGCGCACTAAAAAAAGGTGCATTCACCATTCAGCTATCACCATACAAAGCAGCTGTGGGTGTCCGGTCATGATTCTTTGTTTTGAGGTCACCCTCATATTTGGATATCATGTGCGCATCCAGACTCTGCGTGAAGGCATCCGCCGAATATTCGATAACCTCCAACCTCGTTATCCCTGAAAACATACTGTCCAGGGTTCATGGCGCTAAGATTTCTAAATCTTTCCAAAGGCGTACTCCTCCTACCTGTACACCTAACAAAATTCTATCATGGAACATCCAATTAATCAATAAAGACATTACATGACATATTACTCTGAAGATTTATATTTATATCGTAACAATTCAAAATTTAAAAAACTATGAAAGGTTGGTGTAATTATGGCGGCATTGTTTGATTTGGAACTTGTAAAGGTTTCACAAGATGAGAGAACTATAGAGGGTAAAAACGGCGAGCCAGATAGTAAATATTATGTTGTTGCTCTCTCTAACGGTACAAAGAGTTTTGAGGTAACATGCGGCGAAAAAAATACGCTTTGTAAAGTGCCTGTTTTCGCCAAGTGCAAAGTTAGCTTTGATATCGTTGATAAAAAAGTCAAGGTTGTTGATGCACTTCATCTTGTAAAAGGAAGTAACCAGTAATGAATAATGTTTTGTTTGATATTGAGGGTTAACACCCTTTTTATAAATTTAATGTAAAGGGGGTGAATAATATGGAGTTTTCTGCCGTTTCTACCGCTGTCGGTAATGTCGGTACTATTATGGGTACCGTACTTGATACTATATCGGGTAATGCGCTGCTTATGGTATTACTTGCTGTTCCGGTTGTTGGCGCTGGATGTATAGTATTTAAGAAGATCGTTAAGGCTGCTCGTGGCTAGTCGTTAGTGTCTTCTGAAGTTGTTTGTTGTTAGGGTGTGAATTAAATAATTTGCACCCTATTTTTTTGAAAATAATAAAAGGGTGGTGAACTATGAATAGTAAGTTAAATAAAAGCAAGGGTTGGTGTCGTGTTGCCGCTCTTTTGTTAGTTGCTTTTATAATGTTTTGTTCCCTTGCACCTCGGCTTATAGTAAGGGCGGCAGACACTTCTAGTGGTCAGATAGATGAACGATATTATAAGTATGTTCCCTTTGCGGATTCTATTTCTAAAACTGGGTCAATGTGGTATAGCAAGGTCAATATGTCAAAGTTTGATGATGCTGAAGATCGGAATTTGCAGACTGCTACTTTAGAAGTGTTGGAAAATAATAAATATTTCAAAGCGTTTATAAGTAAGTATTATCCTACATATTCAGACTTTGAATCTACGTTTGACATGTATGCTCTCGTTGGATCTTACTATCAGGAGTATAAGTATTGTGATACTGCTGTTATGATCGTTGAAAAAGGTTCTAAAGTTTGCTATGTGAAAGATTTGTCAAATGGTCAGTGGGGCGGTGGTTACAATGAGATGATATTTACCAATTCAGAACACATATTTGCTATTGTTAAGCCTAATAAGGATTTTAATGAAGGTTCATGGGCTTTCTATGATGGTTCTGGTGATGCTGGTCAATCAGGTATTAACAAAAATTGGACTGGTTTGAATGGTTCGTATCCTGTTAATTATGCCACTTTTTATATGGCAGAAAAAGATAAATGTCCTTTTGCGTTTACGAACTGTCCCGTGGTTAATTCGCGAGATGATGCTGTAGCATATTTTGGCGGTGATGATTCTGTAGTAACTAACAAAAACGACGCATGGACGGATGAAAAACTCGGTTGTGACTCGTTCGGTTGGGATAGTTTCGACTGCTCTCTTACTAAAAATGGTGATGATGGTTATATGTTTAACTCATCGTATACATATGAAAGTTTTACAAAAATGGTTGCAAGTCCTGAAGATTATCAGATAGTTGTCCAGTTTACTCTTGATGCTAAATGGCTTGAAAAAAATGATGTCTATATTACTCAGCAGTATAGTACGGAAAAAATGTTTTATAATATGTCTCCAAATTATTTGAAGTCTTTGCGAATAAATGGTAGTCATATTACTTTTAAACCTGATATTGGTGGAACTGCTAAGGCTATTGATTTATTTGATACGGCGAAACAACTTATTGGTGCGTTGCGTGGTGCTGCAATTGAAGATATTCATCAAGTTGTGTCTTGTAATATTTATGCCAATATTATGCTCTATAAACTTGGTGGTAACGCTGGTTATTCTTCTGATGTTCGTCAGTTTGTTTGGGATTATGAAACTTTAACTAAAAGGGAATTGACTCCTAAAGTTACTACTGAGGGTGATGGCGGTGAAAAAAAAGTGACTCAGGTCGTTGGCAATGATGACGGTAAGACTATTATCAATATCACTGTTAATGGTGGTTCTGGCGGTGATGGTGGTGATGGTGGTTCTGGCGGTGATGGTGGCTCTGGTGGTGATGGTGGTGATGGTGGCTCTGGCGGCGGTGGCTCTGGTGTCGGTGTTGATGATGATAATTCAAAATCATTTTGGAGTATCCTCAAAGGGATAGTGGCGTTTTTTAAAGCTTTGCTGGACGGTGAAGATGGTCTTTTTCCTGTCATTGCTGCTTTCTTTGATTTTCTTCCTGCTAAATTTTGGGTGGTTGTGATTGGTGCGGTTGTCATTGTTGCGGTTATTTCTATCTATCGCCTTTTAAAAAAATCGTAGGGGGTGTTTATATGATAAATGCGGTTAAGAGTATAGCAAGTGTGATATTTGGGGTTTTGAATTATAAATTCAATGCTGGTGATGTAACTTTTTCTTTGTGGTCAATAATCATGACGTTTCTTGTGTGTGGGATCGCTGGCATGTTGATTTATTATTTTATAGCTGGCATTGCTAAAGGCGATGATTAGATTAAAAAAAGACCGGATTATTTTCCAGTCTTTTTCCTGTTCTTTTTGATTCCCCATATGGCTATTATTATTCCAATTATCAGAATGATTATTGGAATTAAAT
>URJU01000011.1 GCA_900548315.1 uncultured Coprococcus sp.
CTTATCGTCGGCAGCGTCAGATGTGTATAAGAGACAGGTACATATATTCCTCGTATCTTGTCTATCTGGAAATGCTTTATCTCGTCCGGAACGAACCATCCTTTACAGAACTTATCACGGATCAATTGTTCCGCTCTCTTCTGTGATATTGAAAATGGTATTATAAGATCCGGCTCCAGCTCCTTATCCAGTCTGTCCACCAATATCATCGGCTGTCCACAGTAGGCACAGAAACTTGACGTCTCCGTGGCTTTCACCATGAGTTTCGCTCCACATGACGTACATTCATACAGATTCATCTCCATATACTTTGGAGAATCTTCATCATTTCCAAGGTTTATCTCATCCATGGTGTATATGTCATCCGGACTGTCCGTGATATATCTCTTTATCCTGGCAACCTTTCTCATGGATTTGTAGCTCCGCTTGTCTACCAGCTCGCCATCTTCATTTTCGATCATAGCGGAGTTTTTTGTCCCCCACGAAGCCGCCCCAAACTGATTGCCACATTGCTTGCATTCCAGCTGTCCCGTCTCCGGGTTGAGAACAGTCGAGCCTCCACACGTTGGACACTTCAATGTAAAACTGCCCATCTTACTTTCCCCCGTTCACTTTTTTGTCCCCTATAAACATTAAGTTACCATGTTTCCTGTTAAATATAAAGTACTGAAAATTCTACCATACCCTGGTAAAACGTATGTAAATCCAGCCTAAATATTTATCAATTTATTTTGTCAACTCCATCTTTATTCGTATCAGATATTATATAATGAGGTCTGTTCTTGACCTCAACATACGTTTTTGCAATATATTTGCCCATCATTCCTATGCACAGGAACTGCAGCCCTGCGACAAATAAAATAATGCACACAAGCGAAGGCCAGCCCGCAACCGGATCTCCCCACACAAGCTTTCTTATAAAAAAGAAAAGCAGCATGGCAAACGAAAGAGCTGTGCAAAATGTTCCAAAACCTGACGCGATCATCATAGGTGCCTCGGAAAAATTGATTATGCCGTCTATGGCATATCTGAACAGTTTCCAGAAACTCCACTTTGTCTCTCCGGCAACTCTCTCCACATTCTCATACTCAAGCCACTTTGTCCTATATCCTATCCAGCCAAATATTCCCTTGGAAAATCTGTTGTATTCACACATTGACACTATGGCATCCTTCATCTCCGACTTCATGAGTCTGAAATCCCTGGCACCGTCTACCACATCGGCATCGGATATTCGATTTATAAGCTTGTAAAATCTTCTAGCAAACCATGATCTGATCTTTGGCTCACCTTTTCTCGTCACCCTTCTGGTGGCTACACTGTCATATTCGCCCTGTTCCAGAATCTCAAGCATTTCCGGAAGAAGTGATGGCGGATCCTGCATGTCCGCATCCATAACCGCCACATAATCACCTGATGCATTGCAAAATCCTGCATACATTGCTGATTCTTTTCCAAAATTTCTGGAAAATGACAGATACTTGAAATACTCATATTTTGACGATACATCCTTCATAACTTTTAAAGTATCATCTGACGAGCCGTCATTTACCATGAGCACCTCAAATTCATATTGTCCAAGCCCTTGTCTCACTCGGTCAAGTTCTGCCGCAAATATCGGCAGAGCCTCCTCCTCGTTATAGCAGGGAACTATCAAACTTACTTTTTTCATTATCACATCTCCCGTATCATTGAACACCAGCCATACAAAATTTGCCTTCAGCAAATGGCTGGTGCTACATGTCAAGTTTTCATGGAAAACTTGACACATCCTCAATTACTTCACCGTCATACGATATATCTTAACCCCACCATAACTGTAGGTTTTTTCCACTCTCTTGAACTTTGTAGCTTTGTTTATATACTTAAAATCTTTCCTGATATCATTCATGTCAAACTTCGGATCGTTTATGACTGCCATATACAGCTCATTTCCACAATCCTTTGTCACTTCGACGATATTATTTTTTATGTCTTTTTCATACACATAACGGCAACGTCCCATCACTGAGAACGCATTTACGCCGGCATATATGTTGTTCCACATGTCATCACCATGACAGATTATCACACAGTCTTTGCCTGCCATCTCCTCAACCGCAGCCTTCTGATCTGCATAAGTTTCATACTGCCAGTCTATCCCATTTACCTTTATACTTCCGGCACACAGGATAACACACACGATACCAATGACGATATTGGAGTGTTTTGGTACAATAACCGGCAATAACTTTGACATGCACCATACAATGAACACAGCAAATATCGGAAGAGCAGAATATATATATCTTGCGCTCACAAGCTCCGATCCCTGCACTCCAACAAAAGCGAGTATGGCATCCGCTATGATGACTGCGGCAAATAAGAGCATATCTGCAGATATTATTCCTGTATATTCCCCATCTATATCTCTTCTCTCAACTTTTGCCGTGCATCTTACCTTATTTTCATCGTTAAACACACTTATATGTATTATAACAAACTTTGAAATTATGTACACAGCCACAAGCACAAAAACTATCAACAGAATTATTGGCAGCAATCCTGCAAAATATGCTTTGTTTATGTATTTCACATATGACATGAATTTATTTGCGGCAAATCCTGCAAGATTCTTTGTTGCATAGGAACCTCTGTATCCAAATATGTGATCCAAAGTTGCAGGGAACACGGCAATCGCTGCTGCAAGTCCCGTCACAAGGCTGAACCCATAGGCAAACATCTCCTTTATCCTCTTCACAAACAGAAGATATATGCATACACACAGACCAAGTCCCGCCACAAAAAAGTAAAAATAGTAATGAGTCAAGCCTCCTAAAAATACAGTAAATGCCAGCATGATAAAATACGGCACGGTCATCTTTCTTTTATGTTTCAATATAAATATGTGAGCTGCCATAAAGAGAATGACCTCAAGTGTCTGCAGAAGATACATTCTTATGAGCATGCAGTTGCTTATTCCCACGGCAGACAATCCCCACAAAACGGCTGCAGCAAGACCTCTCCACCGGTTGCCAAGCAGATTTACCGCAACATACAGCAAAACTATATCGACAAATGCCAAAATTATGAGATTCAAAATAAGTCCCGGAACCGCTGAATAACCAGAATTCTTGAAGAACCTGCTCACCGTGTGCAGCAGCATATAGTAAAGAGGTGGATGCACATCCCTCTCCTGGTTTACATACGCCGCACTGTAATTGAAAGATTCGTCATTATAATCCATATAATCCGAGAAATAACTTCCACTTACCCAATTATCAAGAGGCTCATCATTTTCCCCCGGATGTAGAAAGGTGTGATCATTTGAATTGGCAAGCCCATAGCTGTACACCTCATCGCAGAATAAATATTCTCTCTTCATTCCATAGTGTATACAAAGCACATACTGCAAAGCCATAAACACTACACATATAATAACGAAAGCTTGTCTTCCTTTTAACTTACCAATTAATCTAGTCCCCGCTGCCATATATTTCATTTCTCTCCTCCCACATGCAAATCAATTAAATGTTAATTTTTCTTATTTCCCTAATGTTACTAATATTTTTCCCCTGTGTACAATTAATTATCTGTAATCTTATTTTTTCACAATCCGCATTTCTGTCCATTTCATGTCTTTTTTATCCACTTTGACAAGGGGCCTGACCCCTTGTCAAAGTGGATAAAAAAGACATGCAAACTCAAATATGCGAATCTGCATGTCTTCATAGTTATTTTATATTATATTGCATATATTATTTCTCAAGTATGTCATAGATGAGATCCATAACCTTGTCACCAAATGCTGCTGACTCCTTCTGTGCCTCATCGTATGATGAACCCTTGATTCCGTAGTAGAACTTGATCTTTGGCTCAGTTCCTGAAGGTCTTACTGCAAGCCATGCATCGTTCTCAAGCTCGTAGTAGAGTACGTTTGCATTTGGGAAACCGGTAGGCTTAACCTCGCCTGTCTCGATGTTTCTTATATACTCAAGACGATAGTCACGAACGACCTTTGTCTTGTAGCCTGCAACCTGCTCAGGTACATTTGCACGGAGGATATTCATGATGTGTCCGATCTTCTTTGATCCCTCAACACCCTTGAGTGTCACGGTCTTGATATCGTCAACATAATATCCGTACTTCTCGTACATATCCATCATAGCATCCCAGAGAGTCTTGCCCTGACCTCTGTAGTAAGCTGCTGCCTCACAGAGAGCCATAGTTGCAACAACTGCATCCTTGTCTCTTGCATGTGTTCCGATCAGGCATCCGTAGCTCTCCTCAAATCCAAAGAGGTATGTTCCCTTGCCTGTCTGCTCAAATCTGAGGATCTCACGTCCGATGTTCTTGAAACCTGTGAAACACTCGATGAGATCTGTTCCATAATACTTTGCTATAGCATCTACCATGTTGGTAGTAACGATAGTCTTGACGATTGCTCCGTCTGCTGGAAGGCCGCCATTTTTCTCCTTCATCTGGCTTACCTCATACTCGCAGAGTAAACTTCCTGACATATTTCCTGTGAATACCTTGTACTCACCTGTCTTGGAATCCTTTGCGTAGCATCCAAGTCTGTCGGCATCTGGATCTGTTGCAAGAACGAGATCTGCATCGACCTCCTTTGCCAGCTTGAGTGCCAGTGTAAATGCTTCCTTTGCCTCTGGATTTGGATACTCAACAGTTGGGAACTCTCCATCCGGAAGTTCCTGCTCTGGTACCACATATACATTCTCGAAACCGATCTCCTTGAGGATTCTTCTCACAGGGATGTTACCTGTTCCGTGAAGTGGTGTGTACACGATCTTGAGATCCTTGCCATACTTGTCAATTGCATCCTGATTAAGGATGAGTTTCTTGAGCTCGCCCATATATGCGTCATCAACCTCTGAACCGATAGTTACAAGGAGCCCCTTCTTCTTTGCCTCTACCATGTCCATAGTCTTTGTATCTGCAAAATCTGTGATGGCCTTTACCTCAGCCATGATTCCCTGGTCATGAGGTGGTGTGATCTGTGCGCCATCCTCCCAGTATACCTTATATCCGTTGTACTCTGGTGGGTTGTGTGATGCTGTTACGTTGATACCAGCTACACAGTCCAGATATCTGACTGCAAATGAAAGCTCAGGTGTAGGTCTGAGTGACTCAAATCTGTAAGCCTTTATACCATTTGCTGCCAGGCAGAGAGCTGCCTCCATAGAGAACTCAGGTGACATTCTTCTTGAATCATAGGCTATTGCCACTCCTTTGTCCTGCTTGCCCGCCTTGATGATGTAGTTTGCAAGACCCTGTGTAGCCTTGCGCACTACATATATGTTCATTCTGTTAGTACCAGCTCCGATGATGCCTCGAAGTCCGGCTGTTCCAAATACAAGATCACAATAGAATCTCTCTTCTATCTCTTTCTCGTCGTCCTTGATCGCTAAGAGCTCATCCTTGGTTTCCTGACCAAACAAAGGATTGTTCACCCACTGCTCATACACGTCCTTGTAGTTATAATCGCTCATCATTTTGCCTCCTGTGAAATCTATTGCTTTATGTTACCCATAGAGCATCTTACAAATGGAAAACACACACTAAAAACCATCTGCAAAATACATCACAATTCAGTATCACGTGTCTAACTCAATTATTATCCACGCCCCAACATTATACTCTTAATTTGTCAGCTTGTGAAGTCCATAGGTATCGTTAATTTCACTCAAAATTTTGAGCTTTTCTTGGTCATCTTCGATAACTTTCTTGAGTTTTTCCATCAAAACCGGGGATATATAGCTCTTTCTGCTGTTCATATAGCGGTTGCTTATTTTCCAGAACTTCTCAGGAAAACTGTACATAAGGTATATAAATTCATAGTCTTCCTTATCCAGATGCCTTATCTGGCTGTACGCACTCAATATATCCCGCGCCATCTCTATGTCGTACCTGTTCTTCTCCATCGCCTTTCTCAGGAACTGATAAAGATCAACAAGCTGATATCCCACATGGAATCTGTCAAAATTGGTTGTTGCTATGTATCCGTCACAAAACATCACACTGTGATAGTTATAAGATCCGTGACAATATCCTATCCACTTTTCGTTGCATTTGAAGTTCTCCTCAAACAGTTTGAGACATCTGTCCGCCTGCCCATAGAAATAATCAAATACCCTTATATACTGGATCTCAAAATCATTTTTTTTATTTCTCTTGCTGACAAAATTGCGTATTCTGCGCAGCTCTTTCACCTTCCTGTCGAGATTTCCCGGGGTCTTTTCATAGTTTCTACTTCCCTCATCCTGATAGAGTTCTCTGCCTGCCTTATGAAACTGCGCAAGGTTGATGACTGCCTTTTCCAGATCTCTGATGCTGGATGCACTGCACTCTCTCCCCTGAAAATATTCCCGGCACACAAATGGATTGCCATACCTGTCGCATGTCACAAGCTCCTCCTCGCTGTTCGGGACTACCCTGTCTATATAGCAGAATCCCTTTTCATATATACTGTCCTTGAACTGTTTCTCCTGCAAAAGTCTTTCATCTGTCCCATTCAGAGAGGATATCTGCCTTATGCCCTTGTCCGTCATCAGAATGATCGCACCTCTTCCTCTGCCTATCCCCTGCACTTCCATGTCATACGCCTCATATACTTCCCCCATCTTCTCAGCCAAATAAAAACCCCCTCCTACAACTGTCGCTCGGGGTTATATGTGAAGTGTGTATCTATCTGACTTACCTAATCATGAGTGCTCTCGCTCGATGAATCCTGCAGCGGCACTAACGCTCGCTCCGCATCGCCGAGTGCCGGCGGATTCATATGTCATGATTATGGTAATGTCAGATAGATACACACATCCACTTCACAGATAAACCCTCGCTCACTTTATAGTAATAATAACCTGCTAAATTATTGTATGAGGGGATATTCAGATTCATTCTTAAGTTGTTGGTTTTTATCAGGCTTTTTTACGACGGATTAATCAAATATACTCAGGTATGTCACCGCATATGTTGCAGCGTTTGCTATGATTGCATACCCCAAAGCCCTGAGGATAGCCCATTTTTTCCCAATCTTCTTCACTGCCACCTTGTTCAGTAACAGACAGAATATCACAGACTCAACGATAAGCACACCTATCTCTCCCATGAACAATATGATCAAACTTCCAATATCAAACCCGTTATAATACACGTATATATTGATACTTATATTCAATATTAACTGGGTCAGTACATTTGTCAGCATGATCACAAACAACTGTTTTTTCTCCCAGTATTTGAAAATAAGGGCTATGATCAACTCTATGAGAAGTGTCAGCAAAATCCTTATTCCAAGAGATTCTATTTCTCCCTTATAATCATAATTTTTTTGCATTATGGCACTATATACCTGATCATTTAAGCCTTTGTCTTTGTCCAGTTTTTCTAACACCTCAGACAGATCCATTACAAAATAACTCTCAAATGCATAACTGCTGCATGTATTGCTCTCAACAAATACCTTCTCATCCGGGAAATACAAAATCACCTTATATTTTTCCGGCGGATACATCCAGTATATATTTTTTTCTTCACTCTTTCCAATAACACCAGATCTATTTGGAAAGTAAAAATTATCAGAGTCCTGATATTTACTGAATATCTCATTAATTTCGATCTCTTTCCCGGATGGATCATACCATTCCATGATCGGATCTGGCTTATCTTCGGATGAAAGAACCGTGTAATAAAACTCTCTGTCATCCACACCTTTTATTTGTATATCCAGACTCGGCTTTGGTCCGACATCCGCTTTTACTGATATTGGAAATGTTACTATAACCATGATTGCTGTCAGGCACATAGTTATTATTCTATTTAAACTTTGCTTTCCCATGGATACCCCTTTCTATTACAAAAAGAATGAGAAACATTATTTGCCACTGCCTGTCACCACATATATTCCCGAAAACAGGAAGGAAACGACATTTGCTAGAAATGCATATGCTATCGCACTGATTACAGCCGCCCCTGCTCTCTTCTTTTCTGTTGCCACTCTGTTGAGGAACAGACTGTATAGCACAGATTCTAATATAAACACTGCAATTTCTCCCAAAAACAACGGTATCAGAGTATACAGCCATGCGCCTTCGCGATATATAAATACATTCAGATAAATGTTAAGCACCGCCTGAGTAACAATATTTGTAGCAAGTATTATGAATATCTGCCTCTTTTCCCTGAATCCAAATAAAAATGCGATCATCATCTCTATTAAAAGTGTCACTATTATCCTGATGAAAAGTTGAATGCCCTCTCTAAAATAATTATAATTTCTATGCGCATCCACATTCACAGTGCTGTCAGACCCAAGATCTATATTGTTCATGTCTATCTCATAATAGCTGTCATAGGCGTAATCATCACATACACTACTGACCACATATGTCCTGCTATTAGGAAAGTATATAAGAACCTTGAACTTTTTATACGGCCATTCCCATTTGACTTCATCCCCATTTACCCTGCGAAAATCATTCATAAAGTAATAGCCATCTGCATCTTTATAACTTGAAAATACATTCCAAAGTTCTTCTCCGTATTTCTTTCTTGTCTCCTCATTTGTCTGTCTGTATTTCACATCGGATTCATCCACCTTCGTCTCTGCAAGCAATGTATAATAACATTCCCTGTCTTCAATCCCATTAAGCTTAATTACCGCGTATGACACAGGACTCGCCGTATCCGCTTTTACCTGAATTGGATATGACGAAATTATGAGTATCAGAATTGTAATATAGATTATAAATATGTTTTTTAAGATTTTTCCCTTTTTCATTTGTTCCCTTTCTCCCCACTTCGGAAAGTATACTTGTATTACCCCACCCATCTTCTGCAGATTTCTGCATATTTTAAATATCCAAAAAGGAGTTTTGCTGATTACATATTTTTTACTTGTTCAATGAGATAATCCCTGTCATTCTTTTCCGGATCATCTAATACTATATCAAGCAGCTGTTTGAGGATCTCTCCCATCTGAGGACCCGGTTTGATTCCCAATTTTATCAGATCTCCTCCATTTACCTTGAGATCTTTGATACTTACACAGTCATCATCTGCCATGATCTCCTCATATTTACGCTCAAGCTCCGCAAGCTGACTCTGTCTCTCCTCAAGTTTATAATCACTCTGTGCAGCCATATCCGCTTTCTTGATCTCTATTATCCTTGGGAAGAAATCTCTTCCTACCTCGCCGAGAAGTTTTCTTATCGTATTCTTCTTTGGTATACAACCCATGCCAAAGTCATGCCACCTCACCAGTGTACATACGTCTTTGATCGTATTGTTGTCAAATTTGAGTCGTCTCAGTACCGCCTCCGCAAGCGGAACTCCCGCAATCTGATGATCGTAAAAATGATCTATGCCATCTTCATCGACCGTATGTGTGGATGGCTTTCCTATATCGTGCAGCAGTGCCGCCCATCTCATGGTCACATCCGCTCTTATATTCTTGACCGCCTCTATGGAATGTACACCTACATTATATCTGTGGTACTGATTATTCTGTGGCTGCTCCATCATCTTGTCAAACTCCGGAAGGATATACGATGTTATGCCTGTTACATATGCCTCAAGCAGCTTGTCCGGATGGTCTGATACAAGAAGTTTTGTGAGTTCCACTCTGATACGCTCTGCACTGATATCTTTAAGATACTGTGCCTGGATTATCATGGCCTTTCTCGTATCTCTCTCTATATCAAATCCAAGCTGCCCTGCAAATCTTATTGCTCTGAGTATTCTGAGTGCATCCTCGTCGAATCTGTCCCTTGCCACACCGACAGCTCTTATGACCTTGTCGTTCAGATCCTGCACACCGCCGAACATATCTATGATGCCCTTGCTGTGACTGTACGCCATGGCATTTATCGTAAAGTCCCTTCTCTTGAGATCTTCCTCAAGACTTGCCGTGAACTCCACCTGGTCAGGTCGCCTGTGGTCACTGTACTCCCCATCTATCCTGTATGTAGTGACCTCATAGCCTTCCTTACCCATCATTACTGTTACAGTTCCATGCTCTATTCCTGTATCTATGGTCCGTCTGAATATCTCCTTCACCTGCTCCGGTCTGGCAGATGTGGTGATATCCCAGTCCCCCGGCTCTCTTCCAAGTATGCTGTCTCTCACGCAGCCGCCGACTATATACGCCTCATAACCAGCAGCCTCAAGACCTTCTATTACTTTGTTTGCTCCCTCCGGAATGTCTATTCTCATACATCTTCTCTCCGCATCTTCGTCTCATAATTTTACAATTGGTCGAATATCCCTAAAATAATAACTTCTCCAGCAAGATGCTGAAGAAGTTATTATACATGATTATTATCTATATTTTAGTATGCACGTCCAAAATATACCATCTTCTTGGCTGGCTTTCCGCAGTGTACACATACATCTGAGAGATGCTCCTGTGCAAATGGCATACATCTTGTGGATGCTCCTGTCTCGTCCTTGATGGCCTCCTCACAAGCTGTCTCGCCGCACCACATAGCCTTCACAAAGCCCTGCTCGTTGTCGATGATATTCTTGAACTCATCCCAGTTAAGAGCTGCATGTGTATGTGAATCTCTGTGAGCCTTTGCTCTCTCGAACATATCCTTCTGGATAGTCTCAAGAAGTTCTCCCACCTTTGTATCTATCTCATCAAGTGATACTGTGATCTTCTCTCTTGTATCACGACGAACCAGAACTGCCTGATTTGCCTCAATATCCTTTGGTCCTATCTCAACTCTGATAGGGATACCTCTCATCTCCTGCTCTGAGAACTTCCAGCCTGGGCTCTTATCGCTGTCATCAACCTTTACTCTGAAAGCGCCAAGTTTCTCGCGGAGCTCTGCTGCCTTCTCAAGCACTCCTGCCTTCTTCTGCATGATAGGAATGATCATGACCTGAGTTGGAGCAACCTTTGGAGGAAGTACAAGACCTGAATTATCTCCGTGAACCATGATGATAGCTCCGATAAGTCTTGTTGTCATACCCCATGATGTCTGATGAACATACTTGAGCTTGTTATCCTTGTCTGTGAACTGTATTCCAAATGCCTTGGCAAATCCATCTCCAAAGTTGTGGCTTGTTCCTGACTGAAGTGCCTTGCCGTCGTGCATAAGTGCCTCTATTGTGTATGTTGCCTCTGCTCCAGCAAACTTCTCCTTCTCTGTCTTCTGTCCACGGATAACCGGCATAGCAAGTACATCCTCACAGAAATCAGCGTACAGATTCAGCATCTGTATCGTTCTTGCCTCAGCCTCCTCAGCTGTTGCATGTGCAGTGTGTCCCTCCTGCCACAAGAACTCTCTTGAACGAAGGAAAGGTCTTGTCTCCTTCTCCCAACGCATTACTGAACACCACTGATTATATACCCTTGGCAGATCACGATATGACTGGATATCATTCTTGTAGAAATCACAGAACAGAGTCTCTGATGTAGGTCTCACACACATACGCTCTGTAAGAGGATTGAGTCCGCCGTATGTAACCCATGCTACCTCCGGTGCAAATCCCTCAACGTGATCCTTCTCCTTCTCAAGAAGGCTCTCTGGAATAAGCATAGGCATGTACACATTCTCCACACCTGTAGCCTTAAATCTCTCATCAAGCTGTTTCTGTATAAGCTCCCAAATTGCATATCCTGCGGGCTTGATAGCCATACATCCCTTCACGTTAGTATATGCGATAAGTCCTGCCTTGAGGACAACGTCAGTATACCACTGTGCAAAATCTTCATCCATGGAAGTAATAGCTTCAACCATCTTCTTATCGTTTGCCATCTTATTTATCTCCTTATTCTAAAACATTCTATATCTATCATTCATTTTTATCTGAACTATCTAATTGCATACACTCTCTAATCTACAAAATTTTAGGGCGGATGTCAACACGAAACATGTCATCATCCGCCCTGTGAATACCCTTCCCTAAAACTCATCCAGATCCAGGATTGCAAATGCACCTCCCTCAGGCTCATGTTTGAACACCATATGCTCACCCGTGGTCGGATGGTCAAATTCCAGTCTCGATGCGTGAAGTCCTATCTCTTTATATTTCTTCTTTGTCTTCTGGAATTTAGGGTTGTACTTTGTGTCACCCCATATTCCGCACTTTCTCTTTGCAAACTGCGCTCTGATCTGGTGATGTCTTCCTGTTATCAGCTCTACAAGAACATATGAGAGCACCCCTTCATCCGTGTCCATGACATCCAGCACCTCATATTCCAGCTCTGAATACTTTGCCCCCGGTGTATCCTTGTCCACTACCTTCGTCACATTGTCCTTTGTGTCATGTAACAGATAGTCCTTCAACATTCCCTGGTCATTTGGAAGTTCTCCTGTGAGTATAGCCTGATAATACTTCATCATGGATCCATCCTCACTCTGCTTTGACAGGGCTGCTGCCGCCGCCGGAGTCTTTGCAAATACCATCACTCCGCCAACCGGTCTGTCCAATCTGTGGATAGGCACAAGGTATGGTTCTTCTTTTCTGTTTTCTCTCTCATATATCCTAAGCTTGAGCATACTCACCATGCTCTCTGAATTTGTCTTATCCGGCTGAGTTGGCACACCACATGGCTTTACAGCCACGATTATATCTTTATCATCATGTAAAATGTTTAACTTCATCTGTTTACTCCTCATTCGCCGTCTGGGGCTTATTATAAATGTGATAAGAAAGCCTTACGATTACTTCGCCACTTCGTGGCTCTCGTAATCGCACATTCATTCGCATTCCTGCCTATCGGCATACATGCTCATGAATATCTGCCCATCCGATGAAGATACAGCTCTGCATGCAAGCATGCCGCTGTATCTTCGCCGTCTGGGGCTTTCTTATCACATCCTAAACCTATATCCGACACCCCATACAGTCTCTATGTACTGTGGATTTGATGTGTCGAATTCTATCTTCTCTCTGATCTTCTTGATATGAACTGTCACTGTCGCGATATCTCCTATACTGTCCATATTCCAGATCTTGCTGAACAGCTCATCCTTTGAGAATACCTTATTTGGATTGCTGGCAAGGAAACACAGGATATCAAATTCCTTATTGGTAAATACCTTCTCCTCGTTGTCTACATATACTCTTCTGTCTGTCTTGTCTATCTTAAGTCCTCTGATCTCTATGACATCATTCTTGAGTGCTGTTGAGCCAACCAGTCTCTCATATCTTGATATGTGTGCCTTGACTCTTGCAACCAGTTCACTTGGGCTGAATGGTTTTGTCACATAGTCATCAACTCCAAGACCAAGGCCTCTGATCTTATCTATATCATTTTTCTTTGCAGTTACCATGATGATTGGTATATCCTTTTTCTCCCTGATCTGACGACAGATCTCAAAGCCGTCCATCTCCGGCAGCATGAGATCCAAAATAATAAGGCTGTACTCCTCATTCAATGCTTTTTCAAGACCCTTTAGTCCATTTGTCTCTATCTCAACTTCAAAATCATTAAGTTCAAGGTAATCCCTCTCAAGCTCCGCTATACTGAGCTCATCTTCAATTATCAATATCTTGCTCATCGGTATCTCTCCTTTTCTTTAGTGGATTTATGATCTGTAATGTGTTTCTTCTTTGACTATCCTTTTTCTGGACATCTTTTTTCTGTCTGTCCTCTGACATCTCAAGCTCTTCTTCAGACATATCTGCATCCTCTGTATCCTTAGGGATGTATTTCTTAAGGGTAAATACTATTGTAGTTCCCTTTCCAACCTGACTTGTGGCATATATATTGCCACCGTGTTCCTCCACGATCTTCTTGCATATGGCAAGTCCAAGTCCGCTGCCACCCCTTGATTGTCTCGCGCTGTCGGCTCTGTACATCCTGTCAAATATATGAGGGAGACTTTCCGTATCGATTCCTCGTCCATTGTCATTGATGGCAACCTTAACCTCAGCGTCATTGTCGTATATGCTTATATCAACCTGACCATATTCCTTGTCCATATATTTTATGGAGTTGGTAACAATATTGTTGATGACTCTCTTGAGCTGATCCGGATCCACAATTACCATGACATCATCTTCACAGTAATTTCTATACGTAAGAGTCATGTTCTTAGACATGAGCGTTGCATGGACCTCCTCCATACAGTCATTAAAATAATCCTTAACCGAAACTCTGTGGAATTCATACGGTATCGCATTGTTGTTGATATTTGTGTAAAGGGACAACTCGTTTATCAGGCTGTCCATCTCATTTGCCTTGCTGTATATCATCTTGAGATATCTGTCACGTTTTTCCGGAGTGTCTGCAACTCCATCCATTATTCCCTCCACATAACCCTTTATGGTGGTTATAGGAGTTCTGAGGTCATGAGATATATTACTTATGAGCTGTCTGTTTTCATCTTCATATCTCATCTTTTCCTTTGCAAAGTCGCTCATCCTCTGACGCATATTCTCGAACGACTCACAGAGTTCTCCAACCTCATCCTCTCTGTTCTTACCAATTTCAATCTTCTCATCAAGATTTCCGGAGCCCATCTTCTCAGCTGCCTCCTTGAGTTTCACAAGAGGATTTACAAACTGCTGATACACAATGAAAGCGACAAATCCACTGAGTATGATCATGATGATAACCATAAGTATTATATAGCCAAGCATAGTACCTCGGAATCTGTCCATGTAATTTCCATAATATGTGAGCATATACAGATCCACATTCTTCCCATGGTATTCATATGAAATCTGATTACAGAGATACATGGATGGCTGTGTCATCAGATATTCCTGAACCTTTATCTGCTGTTTTCCACCGACATCCGTGTCATCATCATCCACGGCACTTATATTTGTACTGTTATCGTTGATCTTCAACTGCCTTTTTAGTGCATCTGAAAAATTATCCACACCCACAAATGTGTATTCATCACCTATCTTAACCAACACATTTGTGTTGTTTGCCAGAGTCCTTACGTTCAACTTTTCAGCATTTGCAGCATCGGTATAATAAGACGGATCTTCCTTGACCTTATTTATCACATCTTCCCTCGCCGCCGATATCGCCTTATATACGTCATTTACTGGATCACTCTGCGAATAAAGCAGCTGCAGTGAGTGATTCTTACCATAGGTTCCTGTTATAAAATATTTTCCTATAATACATGTTCCAATGACCATAGACACGATTGTTGTAAGCCACACAACTATGATCATTATCTTTATCTTCTTTGTGATATTCATGTTTTATCAACCCCCACGGATACTATAACATGAAACTCATCTGTCAGTGTATGAAGTTTTTATAAACTAAGCATTCTGTTCCTCTATTTTCGTTTCTTTTTGAAAAATCCTCTTTTTTTCCCACCTACTTCAGATGCCGCTATCTCCTGTCTGGTCTGCTGCAGCTCTCTTATGGTAGAGTCTAGTCTCCTGTATCTTGCCTCCTCCTGTTCCTCCTTCTCCTGAATGAGCATATCCAGCTGTTTTACCACATCTTCTGTAACAGCCCCAGATACAGACTGTGTTATCTGTTTGATATTATCTTTAATAGAATTGCTCACTATCTTGTCCATAATATTCTGAAACTGGGCCATCTTGAAATCTACTATTCTCGAATCGGTATCTCCTTCACAGTCAGTGGTATATTTGCTGTCACCACAAGTAACCCTTATGGTATCAATGGATTTTAGATTTATCAGCTTATCATCACTTATAACCTTGTCTATTTTCGCTGTCTTGTCATCTGTATGGCTTTCTTCCAGATCAGTACCCTCGTCAAGCATCTCATACATCCTGTGAACCATATCTTTTATCGCCTTGAGCTGTATTCCCTTGTCCTTAAGTATCTTTACCCTCTGAAGTATCTTTACATCTCTATCCTCATAGCATCTATGTCCCATATCATTTCTTTTTATGTTTATCTCTAGTTCTTCTTCCCAATAACGCAGCACATGAGTCTCAACCTCAACCATAGCTGCCGCTTCGCTTATGCTGTAAATTTTTTCTGCCATTATGTATATTCCTCCTTGTCTCAGACCAGGTTCCGTCTTACGTGTCCAGCCTGTCCTGATTTCAATTTTAATGGCTTTAATACCCTCTCTCAATCCGATTCGTCCTCTATTTTCTTTCACAAATATACCCCTTACGGCTAAACATTACGGCATCTATCACCATTCGATGTTTTTTGCCAACCAGCTTTCCCAGACACACAAAAATCCCCAAACATTATCACTATCGCGTGATATGTCTGGGGATTCTCCGTGTTAATTATTTATCTTAGTTATAAGAAACTGTCCATCGTCCATCAACTTAAAATGGACATTTTTGTAATTTGTTCCGATGATAAACTCGCCCTCTATCTCTCTCATCTCTTCAATTGAATTCTCTTCATTGAGTGCCTTGAGAAGTATGTCTGTAAACAATTTTTCTTTATCAATATTGAGAAGTTCATTCCTGTTGGCAACCGAGTTCCCATTTCCCAATTCCTGTGGATAATCTATCATATCCACCAGTGTTTCCAGATCTTTGTCTGAAAATACTTTTATGATCTTTTCTGCAAACTGTTTGCTGTACGCCTCGATCTGCACCTTCACATCTGATCTCTGATCATATCTGCTCTCAAATGATATATGTGTCAGTATATCCCCCACCACATCATCTGTGGCGGTTACATATACATACAGAGAATAATTGATATTCCCTTCGCTCCAGAATACTATTCTTCCCGGATCAAGAGTGTAAAGTGTTGCAATGCACCCATCTATATCGGTTGTTATCAGATTGCCATTGCTGCTGTCCTCGACACCTGCAAGTTCATACTGGCTATATTTGTATGATCCCCTGAATTCAACCCTGACTCCATTATATCGGAAACTAACTATAGCTATGTCTCCCGATATTTTATATTTTACGTCAGTCACACCCACATCATCGACACCGACATTTATATACACACCTATCTGTGCAAAATCCTCCGCCGACTTTACTTCACCGTTTATGACCGCCTGGGTAGTCTCCTCATTCACACTGTCATCTTTCCCACATCCGGACAAAGTACACATAACGCAGATTGCCATTACAAATGCCAGAATGACATATGCGGCTTTGATAAATTCTTTTTTATATTCCATTAATATCACCACGCTATTCCCTTATGACATCCTCGCGCCTTACATTTGTATGCCATGTTCGGGTCTGTAGGATCCCACGTATGATTCTTTCCAAGCTTAACAAAAGACGGCTTTGGGAAAGGTCCCTCTGCATTGCTCTCAAATATAGTGATCTTTGTTCCCAATGAACAATTGTCATATATCCACTTTGCATCGCCTGCTTTAAGCCTTATGCATCCGTGGGAGCAGGTAGTTCCAAGCTTGTTGTATGCGTCAACTGACAGCGTATCTGCGTCCATCTCATCGTAATAAACAGAATGGAACAATATACTTTCCTCATATGTTATCAGCGTATTCCACTGTCCATAGCAATCACCTACGAGTGACAGCCATCTCCATTTTGCCGGAATATAGAAGGTGCCTAAAGGTGTGCTGTCTCCGCCTGAGCACACAAATGCCTTGACTGGGATTATATAGCCTTTATTGCCATCCTTTGCATATATAGTAACCACATTTGTAGTCTTGTTAACCTTTATCTCATATGTATCCTGTGCCCCGATGACAGATTCAACATCAGTGAGTCTTTTTCCATCCTTGCCAAAGTAGAACTTATATCCATTTACATATGCCCATTTGTTCCTGTACATGCATCCATTGTCTTTACTGAAATAATAAATTCCACTGCTGAATTTTCTATATCCTGTGTAGAGGCTTCCATCCTTTTTTATAGCATACTTATTGCCTTTTCTAGATGTATGCCATCCACTCTTTGTCACGAGCACGCCTCTCTCATCAAAGAGATACAGCTTACCTTTTATCTTCTTTATAGCTCCGACCAGATAATATTTCTCAGAAAAATTATAGGTCTTGCCTTTTATCTTCTTTATACCCTTATATGCCCTGCCGTTTACTCCAAAATAATAGATTTTTCCAGAAATCTTCACAAATCTATTCTTTGCCATTATTCCATTAGTTCCAAAATAGTAGTAATAATTTCCTATCTTTCTGAAACCTGTCATACCTTTTCCACTTGAACCGAAGTAGTACGTTCTGTCCTTTACGTTTTTCCAGGTGTTCTTCACTAACCTGCAATTATCATTGAAACAAAACAGGTATCCGCTTATTCTGTGTATTCCTGTGAGTGCTCGTCCGTTTGTGCCAAAATAATACCTGCCATACTTTGTCTGATACCAAACATTCTTATACATCGCCCCATTTGAATCAAAATAATAATAGTAATTTCCTATCTTCTTTGTTCCGGTCACAACCTTGTAATTAGATCCATAGTAGTATGTTTTGTTTTTTATAGTCACAAATGTATTTTTAACTGCATATCCCTCACTGTCAAAATACATTCCGTTCACTACTTTGTTCGTCTCAGCCACACCAGTCTGTTTTGAAAAATACATGTATCCATCATCGGTACTTTTAAGTCCACCTTGAAGTACATTATTCTCCAATCCAAAGAAATACTTCTTTGTTCCTATGATTGTCACACCTTTTGCAGCCTTTTTGTCACTCAGAAAATAGTATTTTCTGTTGCTTACTGTCTTCCAGCCGCTGATTGCTGCCCCAGGAAATGTCTCTGAACTGGAATCAAAATAATAAAGGATTCCGTCTATCCTCTTAAGTCCACCTTCAAAAACTGAACCGTCAGAATTAAGATAATACACATTCTCATATGTATTTCCATCTGAGATTTCCTCAAGATCTAACAGCCTGTCTTTTACTTTTTCACCATTTAAATAATAATATTTCTTTCCATCTTCCACATACCAGCCGTTTTTATCCACAGAGTCAGTGGCTGTTGCAAGCTCTGCATTCTCGCTCTCAGCGGCATATGCTGTATATTTTGAATTGTTCTGATCTGAACCCTGTCCTGCTATATTCACAGGACACATAGTCATCAATACTGCCGCCGCTGTTACAATGGCTATCTCTCTGATTTTTCTCATATACCTCTCCTCTACATCATATCCTTATATCCAACATCTGCTGAATACGTCAATTTGTTTCTTATCTGTATCTGACTAAATTTCTACTCTGCTGCGTACTTCTGGTACATTCTCCTCGTTTGCTGCCTGCGCACCCCTATGCACAGTCCGCACTCAGCCATGGTGGTTATAAGTGCTGAACCTCCTGAACTTATAAACGGAAGAGAAACACCCGTGTTTGGGAATAAATTTGTAGCTACACATACGTTTATTATTATCTGACATATAAAATGTACCATAGTTCCAATTACAAGAACACTTCCAAATACATTTGAAGATTCCTTCACTATCACATACAGCTGATATATGAGATACCCATACATAAGGAATAGAAGTATAACTCCGACAAGTCCCAGCTCCTCACACACTATGGCAAAGATCATATCATTCTGTGCCTCTGGTATCTTACCAAGTTTCTGTGTTCCTCCGCCAAGTCCCTTGCCCAGAAGTGAACCGCTTCCTATAGCATAGAGTGACTGTTTTACCTGATATCCTGAATTTAGCTCATACTTATCCGTGTAAAGCCATCCAAGGATTCTCTCAAAACGGAAGTTGTCATTGTTGTCAAGCTCCTCCTGAGTCGGCAAATGTGTAACCACATATCCAAGCAGACCACATGCGATAACTATGACTACTCCGAGTACTATGAGATGGAACTTCCAGTTCTTACTCGTTATGAATGTACAGAGATAGCATATTCCGAGAATGACAAGACATGAACTAAGATTATTTGAGATCTTATACAACAAACCTGCCTGAAATCCAACTATCAGCCACAGTGCTGCTACAGTTCTTACCTTATCCATCTCACGCCACTTACTACTTATAAACGCCGCTATAAACACTATCATACAAGTCTTTACTATATCTGCCACCTGAAACTGCGGAAGACCAGGAAACTTTAGCCATCTTGTGGCTCCATTTACCTCGACTCCCCAGGATTTATTCAACAGGCATAATATAAGTACTAACGATATTCCATACGCTACCCATGCAAGTTTTTTAAATGCACTGTATGGAACATATGCAAGTAAGACCACTGCTCCTATACCTATCGCTATATATATGATGTGTTCCCTAAAATTCTTAGAAACTTCCTCAACATCAGAAGTACTTGCCACCATTATAAGTCCAAATGCAATCAAAAATGTAATGGCTATAATGATCTTATATATTGTACCTGAGGTGTATTTGTTTTTTCCTGCGTTGTTTGCTACAGCTGTATCACTCATCACAAATCTCCATATAATATCAAATATATTTTAAATGTATGTCAGTTTTCTTTCACTATCTTCTTCATAAATTTATACACACTGATAATGTCTGTGTCAAACAAATCTATACTCTCACTGTACTCCGGTTTACTGATATCATCAGTGTCGCATCCTATATGAAGAATGCCCTCTCCATTTTCTTTCCACTCAAAATCCAGGCTGTTTCCCTTTTCATGTTTGATTATCGATGCTCTTTTGTCTATTCCCGCATCCCCTATTTTCAGATTTATCTCTGCCATATCTCCCGAGAATACCACATCAAGACCACCGGATATATCATCCAGCACTCCATCTGAACTTATATTTGCTCTGTATGAAACACCCGTGCCGTCACCATCTGTCATATCAGTCTTTGAAAATACAAATGATCTCTTATCCTCACCATCCATATTCACTGACAACTCGTATGATTCTGCAATATATTTATTTCCATAGAAATTCAGATAAAAACTTACATTCTGATCTGAAATATCATCCGCATACAATGTCACAAGTTCATTGTCCCTGTTTATGGCAAAATAAAATGTTATATTCTTGCCATTCAAAATGTCATCCACAAATTGTTTTATATCATGTACCATAACAGCAGTGTTGTCAATGGTCTCTATGTCAGGCATATACTTGCTGAGAGACTCATACACATCCTGCAGATCCAGTTCGTGGGATCCAAAGCATTCATCAAGATAATCATAAAAATCATTTACATCAAAAACAACTGAATATAACTTACATTTTTCTGATTTATCACCCACTGTGAAATTTTTAGTACCCTCATAACTTCCTTCCATATTAAGGAAGTACTTCAGAGTCTTTTCTATCACGTCTGAATTTATATCTTTTCCATTCTTGTCCAGATAATTATTTGCTGCAAGTCTCATACAGCTCTCATATGCACTTCCAAATGCATAGACTGTCTCATTTTCCAGACCAAGGAATGAAGTAACAGATGAATTACTCATGTTGGTGATCAGGTTGTCGGCATAATTTATCCTTACCGCCATATTGTCTATATATATGAGAGACGTCTTTTTGTTTACAAACAGTTTGAAACTCTTGTCATCAATGGTTGTCTCTGCCAGGAATTTATGACTTTCTGCAGATCTCTTAAGTTCTATCTGCACTGTTTTGTCACCTGTCTCCCCACCTGTGTCCTCAAATGAGAAATTCATATCCCCTTTTATCATTTTCTGTCCCATATCATATGTTCCATATTTCTTATTCAACTCTGAATTCTGGGCAGAACTTATGGTCTTGGACATTGCCTCAACAAGTTTAACCTGAGGCTTTCGCAGAAAATGAAACAGTATAATAGCAACAACAGCTGCCATCAATATGATGACAGCCGCAATTATTCCAATTATTTTTTTTATTACTTTCCTACTTTTTTTTGTATGCATACGCGTCATGATTCTCATTCAACCAGTCTATTGCCTCACACAATCCTTCTTCAGAAAATTCAAATTGCTTTGAACCCTTCTCCTCATCAGGTGTAACTTCAAAACAAAATGGCTCCGGCCATATAAATGCAGTCAAAACGGTTTTTGTTTCTTTTTCTTCGGAGTCGTCCCCCTCTTTTTCTCCGTCTTCACTCTCAACCGGTACTGTATCTTTCTGTATCATGTATCGTATTCCCTTGTCACTTCCCTTAAAAGGTCGTGATTTGTAAAACTCCAATGCCAGGAGTTCCGGTCTTTTTATCATTTCATCACCTACTTTACAGTAAATGGATAAACCTCTATTATATTTTTGGTGTATTCATTTACAAGATAAAGGTATGTAACTCCCTTTGGAATTCCATCACCGCTTAACTTGACCCATGAAGACCATCCATCTACAACATTGTCGGAAAAGTTTATGGTGTCTGATTTATTTCCATCTGCATACACAACATATCCGCTTATCTTCATAGAATCAGTACCGGAAAATCCAAATGAAGTGTGGATATATATATCCGTGCCAGCCTTTGCTGTTATGCTGTTGGACTTTTTCTCCATATCCTTTTCACCATTATTTACAAATGACTCTATATCCCATTTTACAAGCTCTGAAAATACCTTCTGTGCCTTCTCGTTTCCGGCATATCTCAGTTCTCCTATATATGTCATTGTGGTTTCATTTGAAGCGTTCTTGTTTGCACTTATATACGCAAGCTTTGCTTTCACAATACTCTTGGATACATCAGTTTTTTCAACTTTGTTGTAATAATCTATCGCACCCTGATAATTCTTGTTGTCATACTCCTGTCCTGCCAGTGCAATATAACACTTGTCCTTCTCTGCCACACAATTCTTGTAGCTTGAGTCGACCTTCTCATAACTCTTTAGTGCATTCTTGTAATCCTTCTTCTTGTAATATTCACCAGCCTTCCGGTAAATACACTCTCCAGCTTTTTTCTTATAGTCATCGTACTCTGACTTTGTGTACATCTCATATGCATCATCATACTTTCCAGCCTTCAAAAGTTCTGAGCCTTTGTTGTAATAACACTGAGCCAGAAGATTCTTTACATCGCTGTAATCCTCTATAGTTGAAAGTATCTCTATTGCTCCATCGTAATCCTTTGAACCTATAAGAGCCTGCGCTTTCTTGTATGTACACTCTATCACCTTATCAGATGAATCCTTATATGTTCCCGCATTCTTAAATGCCTCTATAGCTGAATCATAGGACGCTGCGTTCATCTGATCCATTCCGGCATTATAATAACACTGATCTGCCTTGTCAAATGCATCTGAGCTGTCTATTCCATCTGACTCCTTATCATTTGACTCTCCAAGATCTTCTGCTGCTTTCATACTGTTGGCAGATTTTTTATAGTACTCTGCAGCCTCAAGATTTCTTCCTTCTTTTTCAAGATCTGCAGCATATTTGTAGTAAGCCTCTCCATTTCCCTTGCTGTATGAATCTTTAAAGTTTCCGAGATCCTTGTACAAAGTTACAGCCTCCTCAACCTTTCCCTGTGTCATAAGATCCTCAGCTTCATTATATTTTCTGAACTTTGGTACATATATCACAGCAAGTACAGCGATTGCTATAACTATAAGTATAGGTATTATTATGAGAGCAGCCTTTGCCCCCTTGCTCATACCCTTTTTATCACCTTTTTTTCTTATCATCAGATCAGATTGATCCGGAGAAATTCCTGCTCCTGGAATCTGTGCATTCGGCTGCCCTAAAGTTTCTTCTGTGCCGGCATGCTCCTGCTGGGATGATGTGAGGACCGTGGTGCCTTCTTCATCTTCCTGAATCGGGTTCATCATAGGAAATTCTTTTCCACACACTGGACATTTTGTACTATTCTCCCCCAATTCACATCCACAATTATCACAATACATAATATCTCCTCCATCCTGACCTTTAGCCTACTTACGAATTTGTTCTGAATATAAACTCCTCATTTGAGAGCCTTATCACACTGTTGTCTGGTATAGGTACATCAACATTACTGTATACCTGTGTTCCATTAAGGAAAGTATGATTAGTTGAATTGTTGTCTCTGAGGTAATTTATTCCATTTATACTGGTTATATAAGCATGTCTCCTGCTTATTGACTTATTGCCGGAAACCTTATAATCCACACCCTGATCTGCTTTTCCTATACAGAATACCTGCTTGGTTATCTGAACTTTCTCACCTGTATTTTTTCTCATAAGTGTAGGAATGTTACCACTTATAATAGTTCTGTTGCTGAATAATGTAGTAGGCGGTTCCTCACCTTCCTGTTCACTCAGCCTCTTTATCTCCTCAGCCTGACGTCTTGCAAGATCTGCCTGACGTCTTGCCTCCTCCTCATTTTTCTTCGCTGCGAACTCAGCCTGCATTCTCGCTTCCTCAGCGTGCATTTCCTGTTCTCTTGCTCGTCTTATCTCATCTGCATATTGCGAGGATGCTTTTTCTGCTCTTTCTCTCTCCTCCATCGCATTTTTAAGCATCTCCTCCACACGCATTCTCTCTGCGTCATCATATGAGAGATCACTATCATCTTGATTTTCCTGTGTAACGAGTATGGCGGTTCTCTCAAAATCTCTTGCCTCTGCCGCTATCTTCTGTCTCCATATCTCAGCCTCTACCCTGGCAGCCTCCGCCTTCATCCTGCTCTCCTCAGCCTGTCTCGCAATCTCGGCCTGATACTTTGCCTCCTGTATCTGTCTCTTTGCCTCATTCTCAGCATTTATTCTGGCAGTCTCAGCTCTCTTTGCAGCCTCCTCAGCCTTCTGTATAGCCATCTCTTTGCTGTTGCTGTCATTTACTTCAGGGAGGATTTCACTGCGTCCATTTTTTCCCTGGATTATCAACAACTGGCTAGATTTTCTGAGTTCTGACACAAATTCATTAAAATGAAAAGCATCAAACTCTCTGTGATCATTAAAGTAATCAACTATCTGATTTGCACACTCTATAGCAGGAGTATGTGCAAACACAAATCCTGACAACAACCCTTTTATAAACTCACCTATATTCCTAGATTCAAATCTGCTGTCCAGTGGTAGATAAAGAAGCTGGATACTAAAGTCACTCAGCCTCACGAACATATAATTGCTATCCCACACTATCTTATCAAAGGCAAGTCCATTCTGTATTATTGACACGAGCTGTTTGCTTATGCTGAATATGTACTCTACCAATTCATCACGAAATACTGGTTTCTGCATTATCTGCTGAAAACTCATGTCTCCGTCTATAGAGAACTCCAGCTTTCTCTCACCCTTTACAAATATCTCCCTGCACATACTTGTATTGCCTGCAAATGGCACATTATAAGCGTTTAATTCATACTTGTTAATCGGTGTAACCTGATCCAATTTGTATTCTATCTTCTTATATTCTCTTAAAGCTTGAGTCATACCCTAACCTCCCACAAAAAAGCCAATAATACTTCTACAGTATACCAAACTAAATAGGCATATTCAAGATTTTGTATAGTCACACTGCATAGTATCATTTTGAATATCAGTGCATTTTGACAAAAAAAACCTTGTTATCATTCGATAACAAGGTTTTATAAGAGGTGCGAGCCGGATTTGAACCGGCGATGACGGTGTTGCAGACCGGGGCCTTACCACTTGGCTATCGCACCATATTTAATTAAGCTCCCCGAGTAGGGCTCGAACCTACAACCCCTCGGTTAACAGCCGAGTGCTCT
>URJU01000012.1 GCA_900548315.1 uncultured Coprococcus sp.
AGCGTCAGATGTGTATAAGAGACAGCTTTTCTATTTAGCGGTGCCATTCGCATTCCGCTTGTAGAATGCACAAAAGGGCATCCGGTCAATACATGACCGGATGCCCCGTCTCAAAACAAACATCTATAGATTAAAGACTGTAAGAACCTGATTCTCCATCAGCTGTATAATATACCATGCCTGTTTCTGGCTGATAATATACGTTCAATTCCTTAACTGTCTTATTGCCAAGAGCTTCCTTTGCCTTGTCAACGATTGCTGACATCTCTATCTGTCCACCAGCGAACTCTACAAATACCTTCTCAGTTGTCTTAACTGGAGCTGCCTTCTTTGCAGGTGCCTTCTTAGCTGGAGCTGCCTTCTTTGCAGGTGCTGCCTTAACCTCAGCTGCTTTTGGCTCCTCTTTCTTTACTGGAGCTGCCTTTGCTGCTGTAGCTGGAGCTGTCTTTGCTGCTGTAGCTGCTGTCTTCTTAGCGGCTTCCTCTTTCTTAGCTGCCTCAACCTTAGCAAGTGCTGCTGCAGGTGTTGCCTTAGTTACCTTCTTTGTCTCATCTGCTTTCTTTGCTGTAGCCATGATTTCATCCTCCCAATTAAAAAGTATCTATATAATCTTATGTATTTATTTTCAAGCTAGGTTGAGTTTACTCCATTTTTATTCTTTTTTCAATATAACCAAATTCTTTTCTCCCTTTTGTAGTGTTTTGAGAATTGATTTTCAGCAAACCGCAACACATTACACAAAAAAGCGATCACCGATTATTATATATCCGTGACCGCTTTTGTTATTTTGCACAAATACTTATACTAATTAGTAAGAATATTAACCACTTCACTCAAATTCATTCCATTGGATGCCTTCAAAAGTACGATATCTTCCGGTTTCATCAGAGCCATAAGATATATTGCAATCTCTTCCGTATCGGTAAATGACACTGTCTTTGCATACTTCGTATCACATTCATCAAGAGCCGCTTTTATCTTCTGAGCATGTTCTCCTATGACGATAACCTCATCTATCTTCTTATCTCTCAGATACTCGCCCACCTCATAGTGATACTCATCACTTTTTTCGCCAAGCTCAAGCATATCACCGAGCACGATATATTTCTTGCCCTCGCACTTCATGTCACAGAGCACATCAGTACTTGCCTTCATTGAGTCAGGACTTGCATTGTATGTGTCATCTATGATCGTATATTTGCCTGGGAGCTTGATAACCTTCTGTCTGAGTCCCCTGAAGTTCTCAAAGGCCTTTGACGATTTCTCATATGGCACTCCGAGCTGGTGTGACACTGCCATGGCTACAAGGGAGTTGCGGACATTGTGAAGCCCCATCACTCCAACCTTTACTGTGACTACATCGTCTCCGTGTACCATATCATATACAGAGTAGCCATCCTCCATACGGATATTTGTTGCTCTGAAATCCATTCCTTCGCCGCAGCCATATGTATATACCTTGCAAGGTATCTCATCCTTTACAGCATACAGCATTGGATCATCTCCATTTATATACAGCGTCCCATTATCACCCATGCCCTTGATTATGCTGAGTTTTTCCTTGCGTGTATTCTCAAGAGAACCCATATACTCTATATGTGCGACACCTATAGTAGTCACAACACATATGTCCGGCTGCGCAATATCAGTCAGGATATCCATCTCTCCGGGCTCGCCTATTCCCAGTTCGAGTACCGCCGCATCATATTCATCTGTCATCCTCGATACTGTGATCGGCTCACCATACACTGAGTTATAATTGCCCTCGGTATGAAAACACTTCATTCCGGTGCTGACTGCCGCCGTTATCATCTCTCTCGTTGTCGTCTTTCCCACACTTCCTGTGACTGCAACAACCGGCATATCGTATCTGTTTCTTATATACTTTCCAATTGCCTGAAGGGCTTTCACGGTATCGTCAACGCGTATATATGCCTTGTCAGACACAACTATATTGTCGTGCTCAGATGTGAGCGTAGCCGCTGCTACCTGGAGAGCCGACTCTATAAATCTATGTCCATCCGTCCTTGAACCTATGATCGGCACGAACAGATCTCCCTCTTTTGCTTCCTTTGAATTGATACAGATATCTGTGAGTACAGTATTCTCATCTCCACACAGCAAGACTCCGCCGGTGGCTTCCAATATATTCTTTACAGTTATATCTACCATCATTATCCCCTTTTTTATTCTCAGCGTGATTTCACACCATAGTTCGAGCTGACGCATCGCTTGCGGTACACAGCATCTGCAGCATCGTAAGGAGGCTGACTCCCACGATATTGCCCATTATATCACTGTATATTATTTTTGTACATTAATTATCATTATTTTTATCCTTCCAGAAATCAGCCAGCTTGTCATCGACATTCCTTCTGTTGCAGATTTCGTAGTCACTCCACTCCACCGGGAACAGATCGCTATACCTTCTCGTTGCAAATCTCTCATCAAGCAGAAGGATCACCCCCTGATCATCCTCAGTTCTTATCACTCTGCCCGCAGCCTGAAATACCTTGTTTATCCCCGGATATTGATAAGCATATCTGAATCCGTCACTATCCGTCCGCAGATCATCAGTCCCATCCCTACGGTCAAAATAGTCCATCATGAGTTTTCTCTCTGTACACACCTGCGGAAGTCCTGGACCTACCACTATAGCTCCCACCAGCTTTTCGCCTGTCAGGTCTATCCCCTCAGAAAATATCCCTCCCATTATGCAAAATGCCAGCACATTCTGTTTCATCTCAAATGTGCGGAGAAACTCCTCTCTGTCCGACTCATCCATATACGGAGTCTGCGCTATCACCCTAACCTGATGAATCGGCTCCATATCTGCCGCAAAAGCAAGCACACGTTCGAGCATAGCATACGATGGAAAGAATACCATGTAATTGCCTTTCTTAGCACTCACAATGCTTTCAATATAGCTGTATATATTTCCGTACTGTTCATCGGTTCTCCTCGTATATCTGGTTGTAACATCATTTGCTATGAGTATCCTGCGGTTCTCCTGTGCAAATGGCGACCTGATGTATATAGCCTGATCATCAGGGCAGTCTGACAACATCTCCATGTAATATCTTATCGGAAGTATGGTGGCAGAAAAGAACACTGACGCAAGCCCCTTGTCAAGACATGTGCTTATATTCGCAGCAGGCTTTACACAGTACAACTTTACCATAAACCGCCCATCTGGAAGTATCTCATCATATATTACATAGTTCTCATCTATCATCTCAGCAATGTTGAGAAATGATGTAAGGTTGAAATAAAAGTTCAACACTTCCTTTCTCTCCGGTATCTGTGTGTGTTCCTCGAGAAAAACTGACAGAGCGTCATGCAGTCCCAGCAGCTTTAAATGCAATCCTGCAATGCCTGACAAAACAGCATACCCATCATTTGGCACCTCTTTTTTTAACACAAGCAGCTCCCGGTTGCAGCTGCCAAGATATTTCGAAAGCCTACCGCCATATTTAGCCGTAAGCTTTCTCAGTTCCAGAAAGTCCTCCTTTATGAGCTGAGCACTGTACATTGATGATGCTCTGTCAACCAGGTTGTGAGCCTCATCTACAAGAAATACATAGTTTCCAGCTGCATTTCCCTCGCCGGCAAAAAATCTTTTGAGACTCGCCCTCGGATCAAAGACATAGTTGTAATCACATATCACCGCATCTGCAAACAGACTGGCATCCAGACTAAGCTCAAAAGGACATACCTGGTATCGCTGAGCGTATCGTCTTACCACCTCACGATCGATCACGCTCTCATTTGCCACAAGCTCATACAAAGCCTCATTCACCCTGTCGAAATGCCCATGCGCAAATGGACAGAGTGCCGGACTACAGTCCATCTCATCCTGGAGACATATCTTCTCCTTTGCTGTGAGTATTACGGTCTTAAACTCCAGGCCTCGGTCCATTAGCATCTGTATTGCCCCTCTGGCAACTGTATGTGCAATGGTCTTTGCCGTCAGATAGAAAAGCTTATCCACTTTTCCCTGAACAAATGATTTGACTGTCGGATATATCGCTGCCATGGTTTTGCCTATTCCCGTGGGTGCCTGGACATACAGATGCCTGTTCTCCTCTATCGCCCTGTAGACATAGAATGCCATCTCCTTCTGTCCCTTTCGGTATTCAAATGGAAATTCCATGTCAGATATGGTTGTATTCCGAACATTCTTGTGGGTCTCCACCAGATCAAGCCATCTAACTAACTTATCCAGCATATACTCAAACCATTCATGCAAATATAAAAATGTATATTTTCTGCGGAAAAATTTCTCTTTCTCACTCTCCAGATTTACATAACTTATCCTGACATCCATTTCACTATAATGCTTTTCCCTGGCATATATATATGCATAACACATAGCCTGAGCTACATGAACCTTGAGAGGGGCATCCACATCATCCAGATTCCTGTAAATCCCCTTGATCTCGTCAATCATTAATTCACCATCGCCAAAATCGACCTCATATCCCCGTACCATATCTTGAACATGCCCCGGATCATCCGTTGACGTCTGTGTATCTGCCCATTCATCTTCCGCATCGTCTGATATTTTATTTTTCTCAGAAACGTTATCCCTGAGTCTGTCTATGATTCCATCCGCCCTGCCCTCGACAGTTATGGTGTGACTGCCTCGCTCCGATGTTATTTTCAGCGCGACCTCGGAATCATAATAGGACCCTGCCCGTTTTTGGAGCTTTCTGTGAATCCGGCTCCCCGCATTCATCGCCTCCACAGGCAGAGTCCCACTACTGCTATCACTTATGTCACCGCTGCGGAATATGAATTCCACAAGACTTCTAACTGATATTCTTATATTCATTATCTGTCCCTGTATAAACTATCTCTTATATACTATCTTCTCGGCAAGATCATCAGCTGTCTTCTTGTCGATCATGACCTCTACGATCTTGAGTGCAAAATCTATGGCGGTTCCCACACCTCTGCTGGTTATGACATTGCCATCAACGACAACTGTATCCATTCTGTGTTCCTTAGCCATAAGCTGTCCCTCACATCCCGGATAACATGTAGCCGTCTTGTCAGCAAGCACGCCAAATGCTCCGAGGGCCGTAGGTCCTGCACATATAGCCGCAACATATGCTCCCCTGTCGTTCTGCTTTTTCACGAGAGCCTCAACCTTTGGATTTGCCTTGAGATTTGGAACCCCAGGTATTCCTCCAGGAAGTATGACTATGTCACACTCATCACTGATCTCGGACAGTTTCTCATCCATTTTTACACATATACCGTGCGCACCTGTCACTGCGTCGGCATCATCTGCCGCTACCATAGAACACTCTATTCCCACTCTTCTCAGCAGATCCACCACAGTGAGCGCCTCAACCTCCTCATATCCGGTTGCAAATAATATTCTCGCCTTCATGATCCGTTCCTCCTTTTGATCTCCTATTATCTATATGCATCCTCTATAAACTTCTCTATATCACTCTCATCCATACCGCTGAGTGCGCTGTTCTGATATACGCCATCACCTGTGACATCTCTGAAAAACCAATTTGGTGCAGAAAATGTCCGCGCAATCTCCTCCGATGGGAACTCTACCTCGGCATATATAAGTCCCTGAAATCTTCCATGAAAAACATCCAGCTCTATCTTTAGCTGTTCGTCAGTCGACCGATCTCCGCAGCTGCCATCCGTATCCGTAACAGGAATTATATATCTGTCCTTTTCTATCACATTTCCCTCGGCCTTCGCCCTCAGATTATTATACTCCTTCTCATCCAGTTCCATCTCAAATTCCTGTCTCGACAGCAATCCCTTCGACTTCACTGTGAGTATTCTCGTACCGTCACTTCTCCGTATCCTTATGACCGGTCTCGTTGACACATAGAGCTGCTCCATATGTTTCACCTGATACCCGGCAAGTTCAAACGGGATATCAGCCACAAGAAATTTTCTCTCTATCTCCATATCTTATCCACCTCTTTAGATGCGATTTATATTTATCAGAATATATCCCCTGGAGGTATATCTCCGCTCACATGCGCCATGATCGCCCTGTTCATAAACACCATGGATATTATCATAGCTACCATCCACATAAAGAACGAAGGTATCATATAATCCACTGCGTTATTCACCGACATTATGAACATGGCAAGAGTCTGTGCATATACACATATCGTAAATACCTTTCCATATGAAAGTCGAGCGTTCAGATTCTTTGCAAATGTATTTCCAACTATGCTGAACAACAATGCCAGGAGCAGCTGTCTGCCCGCACAGCCTATCATCACAAATATGAACATTATGATTATATACATATAAAACAGTGGTGCGCATGACGCCAGAGAATTGTTGTTAAATCCGTCAGGGAGCAGGAAATACTTTATAGGAGTCACCATGTATTCATATCCCTTTCCACCGGTAACTATTCCTATGGTGACATTTTCACTGCCAATAACTACATATGATCCATCAGTTTCCATATCATCCAGATTTACGTCAGCACTGTCTGTGTTTATATATAAGTTGCCATTTCCAACAGCAATCTGTATATCTCTCTCTATGCTCAATCTTCCATCCTCGTAGGTAAATGCAGGTATCACTTTTTCTGCAAGATTTCTGAACCCTCCAACCTTACTCACCCAGAATATGGCATCTATGCCAAACTCAATAAAGGCAAGCAGAAATGAAAGTATGACTACAAACCATACAAGCCGGCTAGTCTTCAGTTTCGTGAGATGTTTGTAATTCTTCGGGCTGCTGACTGCTATGGACAGCTGGTCTATCAGTGTAACCTTCTTGTACTCTTCCTGTTCTTCCATCAATCTCTAATCTCCTAAATCTCTTAAACTATATGATTCCCAGCTTAACCATGGCATTATATATTCCATCGTTCTCCGCATCATCCGTGACCATCATGACCTGCTTTTTAAGTTCCTCCGGACCTTTCATCATGATTATGCTGTTTGGACAATATAATAACATAGGTGCGTCATTGTTGCCATCACCAAATGCATATGCGTTCTCAAGCGGTATATCAAAGTAGTCCAGCAGGTACTGTATTCCTGTTGCCTTGCTAAATCCTTTCGGCACGATCTCGCAAAAAATACTGCTCCTATCTATATAATCAAAATTGGCCGATACGTATTCACGAAATTCCGGCACATTTTTATTGTCTTTGGCAAACCAGCAGCAGAACTTATCGAACTCAAAATCATCTGAATCCACATCTTCTCCCACATATATTCCATTTGCGCGGAAATATTTCACCATCTCCGCAAGCAGGTCATTATCCATATTCTGTCCGTCCACATACACCTTATCCCGGTGCTCATACATTCCATACATGTCGTATCTTCGGCAGGCATATGCTATATCTCTGCACACATCCTTGCTGACATCATTGTGAAACAGTTCTTTTCCATCATAGTATATCGAAGTCCCACAGCCACATACAAAGCCATCGAATCCGGCTGATCTTATCTCATCAGTTACGTTGCAGTATACCCTGCCCGTATTGATAAAAACCAGATGTCCATTTGCCCTCGCCTGTGCCAAAGCTTTCTTCGCACTCTCCGGGAAATATCTTCTCCCATCCTCAGTGATAAGGGTGCCATCTATATCAAAGAATAATATCTTCCTGTCTATACTATTCATATATCATATCCATCCTGTCATATATTTACAGGCACATGTATATGCTACACGTGCCTGTATATTCTGTACGCATTAAGTTTTCGCGCGTAAGCGCAATAACCTACACACACATCAGCATGCTGTATTGTACCGCATTTTTTACCGTCTGCATTACAGCTGTTTCATAAGGTCGATCATCTCAAGTGCTCCCATAGCGCAGTCATATCCCTTGTTGCCAGCCTTTGTTCCTGCACGCTCGATAGCCTGCTCAATATTTTCTGTTGTCACAACACCGAACATTACAGGTACGCCAGTCTCAAGCGACACTGATGCAACACCCTTTGAAACCTCATTACACACATAATCATAGTGGCTTGTAGCACCACGGATAACTGCGCCAAGGCAGATAACCGCATCATACTTTCCACTTGCAGCCATTTTCTTTGCAATTACAGGTATCTCAAATGCACCCGGAACCCAGGCAACTGTGATATCATCCGCATTCACGTCATGACGGAGGAGCGCATCCTCTGCTCCGCTCACAAGCTTTGAAACTATGAACTCATTAAATCTCGCTGCAACTATACCTATCTTTGCTCCATTTGCTACTAACTTTCCTTCTACCTTATTCATCTGATTTTTTCCTCCTTATGAAAATTTAAACATCATTTAACATATGACCCATTTTCTCTTTCTTTGTCTTGAGGTAAAATGCGTCAAACTTTGTTGGCTCTATCTCTATCGGAACTCTCTCCACTATCTCAAGGTTGTATCCCGCAAGACCATATACCTTAAGTGGATTGTTGGTGAGAAGTCTGATCTGTCTTATTCCGAGATCCACAAGTATCTGTGTTCCTATGGTGTAATCTCTTGCGTCATCAGGGAAACCGAGCTTGAGGTTTGCCTCAACAGTGTCAAGTCCCTGATCCTGAAGTGCATATGCCTTTATCTTGTTGATAAGTCCTATGCCCCTTCCCTCCTGTCGCATGTACAGAAGAACTCCTCTGCCTTCCTTCGCTATAGCCTTCATTGCTGAGTCAAGCTGCTGACCGCAGTCGCACTTCATCGAGCCAAAGCAGTCTCCTGTCAGACACTCGCTGTGTACTCGGCAGAGAACCGGCTTGCCATCTGCTATATCGCCCATCGTGAGTGCCACATGATGCTCACCGTTCAGCTTGTTGATGTATCCGCAGATCGTGAACTCACCATACTTTGTAGGCAGCTTTGCCTTTGCCACACACTCTACAAATACCTCATGCTCTTTTCTGTACTGAATAAGTTTCTCTATTGTCGAGATCTTCAGGCCGTGAACTTTTGCAAATTCCACAAGGTCATCTTTTCTCGCCATGGTTCCGTCATCCTTCATGATCTCACAGCACAATCCACAAGGCTTGAGTCCTGCTGCCTTCATGAGATCAACCGTCGCCTCAGTATGACCATTTCTCTCTATAACACCGCCAGCGACAGCCTGGAGAGGGAACATGTGTCCCGGCCTTCTGAAGTCACCTGGCTTTGCATCGTCTTCTACGAATTTTCGTGCCGTATAGCCTCTCTCCTCGGCTGAAATACCTGTGGTGGTATCCACATGATCGACCGACACAGAAAACGCTGTACAGTGGTTGTCTGTGTTCGTTATGCACATCTGTGGAAGATTTAGTTTGTCAGCAAACGACGCATCCATAGGCATGCATATGAGACCTCTCGCCCACTTTGCCATGAAGTTGACATTCTCTGTGGTGGCAAATTCTGCTGCACAGATCACATCGCCCTCGTTCTCTCTGTCCTCATTGTCAAGCATTACAACCGGCTTTCCCGCCGCGAGATCTGCTGCGATCTCTTCTATCGAGTTAAATTCAAAACCCATCGCTTTACCTCCTATAATTCTGGATTTATATAAAACCATTTTCTGCCAGGAATTTCATATCAAATCCTGATCTATCTGAACCCCCTGCATCACCGCCGCCTTTGTACGGCTGCAGAAGCTTTTCAACGTATTTGCCTACCACATCATTTTCAAGATTCACTATCTTACCCGGCTTGCCATCTAAGAGGGTAGTCTCCCCTGCTGTATGCGGAATTATAGACACTTTAAAACAAATATCATCCACATATGCCACTGTAAGGCTGATGCCATCTATCGCTATAGACCCCTTCTCTATGATATATCTGAGGATCTTCGGAGAACAGTCTATGGTCACCCAGACCGCATTGTCCTCCCTCTTGACTTCTCTGATCGTTCCGATTCCGTCTATATGTCCGGACACTATATGTCCGCCAAATCTTCCACCGGCAGCCATAGCCCTCTCAAGATTTACTCTGCTGCCGCCAGTCAGCTGCCCAAGTCCGCTTCTTCTCAGTGTCTCCGGCATTACATCCGCTGTGAATATATTTCCTGATATGCTGGTTGCAGTAAGGCACACACCATTTACAGCAATGCTGTCGCCCACCTGACTTCCCTGAAGGACTTTATCCGCCTGCACAGTTATGCTGCAGGAGCTGACACCTTTATCTATTTTCCTGATCGTTCCTATCTCTTCTACTATTCCTGTGAACATGTACGACCTCTTTTCTCTGACTTCTTGTATCTGAGCATCACATCTTCGCCAAATCTTCTCACCTCAGCCAGACTAAACATATGTGCATCCGCAGGCACATCCACGCCTGTTCCAGATACCGGACTGAACTTGCCTTCGCCGCCAAATATCTTCGGAGCTATGAACACACACGCCTCGTCCACAAGACCATCTGATACCATGCTGTAGTTGAGTTCTCCGCCGCCCTCCAGCAGTATTCCGTCTATGCCTTTCTCTCCAAGTATCGTCATAAGCTGTCTCAGATCCACATGACCGTCTGCACTGTTTGTCTCTATGATGTTGATTCCCTTCGCTCTGAGTCTTTCACATTTCGCTGTGTCAAATGCACCATCTGCCGTGGTTACGACAGCCGTCTCTATGTCCCCAGCGGTCTCTACTATCTGTGAATTCTCCGGAATCCTGAGCTTACTGTCACATATTATTCTTATCGGATTCCTTATATTGTCATTATCCCGAACCTCGCCATCGTCTATTCGACATGTGAGCATCGGATCATCCGCGAGCACGGTTCCTATACCTGCCATTATACCTTTGTGCCTGTTCCTAAGCTCCATCACATATGCTCTGGACTGCTCTCCGGTTATCCACTTGCTGGCACCTGTATGGGTTGCTATCCTTCCATCCATAGTCATGGCGTACTTCATAGTCACATACGGTTTCTTATCAACTATATACTTGAAGAATATGTCATTTATCGCATCACACTCATCCTTAAGACAGTGTGGGTGTACCTCTATTCCGGCATCCCGAAGTCTTTTAAATCCCTTCCCTGCCACCATGGCATTTGGATCATCAGACCCACAATACACCTTTCTGATCTTGTGTTCTATGATCGCATCTACACACGGCGGCTGCTTTCCGAAGTGGCAGCAAGGCTCCAGTGTCACATACATGACAGCTCCCTCTGCCTCCACAGGATCTTTCAAACTAGCAAATGCCGCTCGCTCTGCATGCAGCTCGCCGTATCTCACATGATATCCCTCGCCTATGATCCGTCCATCCTTGACTATGACCGCTCCCACCAGAGGATTCGGATTCACCGCGCCAGTTCCTCTCTTTGCAAGCTCTATAGCGCGCCTCATATACACTGGATCAAACTCATCATCTATCTGATCATCTAATATCCGATCATTTACCATCTGCTCACCTTCCTACAACTAGACTGGCTCATACCGGCAACTATTCACCACACAAAAAAACCTCGAAGAATTTCTCCGAGGTTTTTTCATCAGATCTCTGACCATGCTGCTACATGCCAACGCATATAAAGATCAGATCACTGATACTTTTCTGAATATATAATACTATATCTAATACTTCTCTCATCCAGACTATACTGTCGGTTCCGGAATCACACCGGATCATGCCATACGGCTCACGGACTCAGGGGAATATCCCCAACACCGTCGGTGGAGAATTGCACTCACCCCCGAAGATCTTTCATCATATTTAATTGTTGTCAAGCCAAGCTTTTTTAAAACGCTTATATTGTATTCCATATGTACTCGGATTGCAACAGTTTTTTAAAGCTGTGAATTAAATAAACTCTTTATCTTATAGATAATATCATCACTGTCGGCATTTATCGATGCAGCCTCGTTTATCCCCGACAGCTTTGCAAGCTCGCCTGTATCAGCATCACCACCGTAACCAATAGTATAAACCGGTATATTCGAAGTTCTAAGCGCACTTGTTATCTCGTCCATAGAGAATCCGATATTTGCATATCCATCGCTTAAAAGGAACAACATACATTTTGCATCCGGGTGCTGCTCCTTTGCCTCCGTTATCATCTTCATAGCTGTAACTACTGCATCATATGACGCTGTACCACCCGATGCAATAAGGTTATTCACAGCCCCCTGAAAATATGATCTCTGATTGAGGTCAAACTGTGCTATAGGCACTTCTATGGTAACTGAACTTGAATAGCTCACCAGGCCTACATAGTTATTGTCATTAATGTACTGAGCACCATTTGTCAGACTGTTCTTGAGCTGATTCATCGGATCTCCATCCATGGAGCCGCTGCAGTCAGCCACAAATACTGCTATGATATCCCTGCCATTATCCTTTGTCTTCTTATATGTCTTAAGCCCCTGTGTTACCAGAGACCCTGAGAACTCATCAGGAGACGTATAGTCATCATTCGCATTGAAGCCCTTCTTGGTGGCTATCTTTTGCATATCATCGTTCTTACAGTACTTCACAACAAGATCTATAGCCTCAAGCTCAGCATCAGTCTTGCCAGCCTTGTTGCATAAATATGCCGGATTGTCGTGCCGTACACCAAACGCTATGAAATCATACATCGATGTCAGATTCGTGTCATTTATATATGCCTGATATTCCGAGAGCATGGCATCAAGTGTTCCATTTGATGCACTGTCTCTCATCTGCTGTGTCGTATATGCAACATATGGTATATTCTCATTGAACTTGGTGAAATTCTCCTCTCCGCCCTGAAGCAATGTCAACAGAAGATTAAGACCTGTGGCACTGGTCTGCGGATTGGTGTATCCCATCGTTATCTTATTGTCCTGAACTGCCTTTATGACTTCATCCGCAGTGGTATAACCGCTGTCTTTCTTCACAAGAATGCCGGCTGTATTGCCCACAAGCCTGTCCGTATAAAGCTCCAGATTGCCATTGTTTGATATCGCATACTCGCCAAACAGTGTGTTGCTTGGTGTGTAGAGATCCGGGAGATATTTGCCTGATATGATATAGTCAGCCGCTGTTCCCGACGGCACTGAACGCACACTCATGGACACACTCTTGCCGCCGGAGGTCTTCACATCAGAAGAGTTAAACTTGCCGGCAACATCTATAAGCCATGAATCGTTGTCGCTGCCAGCTTTCTCACCAGATGTAAATATCTCCACGTCGATATCACCGTTTCCCTGTACAGCCAGAGGATACTTGTCTATATCCGGAAGCTCCTCATACAGATCAGGTGTGTCAAGCATAACCGTGCCCTTAACAGGTGTCGCGTTGCTTACATCCACCTTATTGTATAACTCATCCAGTGTCATATCACTCTTTGATGTCGACCAGTCATCTTCGCCGCCTGTCATGTTTCCGGCTTTCTTGGCAACCACACCTACGATTATCGCTATCATTGCCACTATCACCAGCACTCCCACTGCTACTATCCCTTTTGTCCTCTTATCCATCTTGTCCTCCTATTACTCCCTTATACTTTTTGTGACTCTTGTTTCATATTGTTCATGCACTCTATGACATCATCCACATATTTCATATCCAGAGTGCTGAGATTGGTGTCTATATCTACCAGTTTCTCAACCAATATATTAAACTTTCTGACCAGCTCATCGCCCTGTCTGCACAGGTTATCCAGATATACAGGCTGTGGTCTTGTATAGTAATCATACGTCTGTATGAATCCTATGGCACTGTCCATATTGCTCTGTGCCTGCTCTTTTATATCCTCATACAGATTTCTTACACCACTGCCTTCCTCCACATTCTCCTGAAAATATTCCTCCCTGGACATTATACTCTCATACTGTCTGTTGAGTCTTTCTATCTGCGCGTCAAACAAATGTCCTTTTGCACTGTCCTTAAGCTTTTCAGTTGAACGTCTTCCCTTCAGTATATGTACATTCGCTGCTATGGTAAAGACCAGCCATATTACGCTCAGCAATATACCTACCGCGATGCCGGCTATGCTGTCTGCAAGTACAAACATCACTATAACCAGTCCAAACATAATCAGACTGACGATATTAACTGCAACCAACCCCATTTATTTCTCCTCCTAACTTATTTTGAGTTTAAACACACGTCTTGCCGCATCTGACACTATAAGCCCCGAGAAATCCGCAAATTCTTTTTTTGCATTTCTTATGAGCATACCCGCAAATTCCTTGTCTGCCGCCTCTGCGCTAAACAGCAATTCATGATAATCGACCGGATCATCATCACATATCCTCTGTGCAACAGCCTGTGGAACAACCACAAATGTCAGGGGCGAATGTGTCTTGTCTGCTATGTATACCTCTGCCTTATCGACAAACTTTGCAAACTCATCAGCCTGCATCTCAAAACCGGCACTCATAAGACAACTGTATATGCTCTCACTATCCTCAACCAAACTCTCTATATACAGATACCCTTTCATGAGCAAAAGTCCCATAAGTCCATCTGATATGTTAAAATCAAGAATGCATCCATATCCATCTCCGCCGCCTGTAAGTACACGGCAGACACAATCAGCCACTGACTCATCACTGAGTCCACTGTATTTATACGCCTGCTCCACTCCGTCCTGTGTTATGATCACAGTCTCTATATTGCCCCGCTGAGTCTTTACCTTTCTTCTGTTCTCCACAGGATTTGCCGATATCTTAAAAGCTCTAAGAGCCTTTATCGTATCATCGATACCATTTTTGCCCGAAAAGGATGTCTCGAATCGCCGAGCACCATCAGGCAATATCACATCTCTGTACACCCTCTTGACTGATATATTGTTTCTCTTCATTATAGCCAAAATAAAATTGATATTGTTCTTCTGTCCGGACAGATACATCAGAAGCTCGGACCGAAGTTTCCCCCTATAGTCAAACTCATACCTCGTGTTCACTATGTCATTCCCCGAATACCATCTCTTCTCAAGATACTTGTAATTATCAGGATCCCTGAGTCTGTCCAGAGCACTGATCTTTAGGGTCTCCACCTCACTCTGGTCTGTGCCAAGTTCCGCCGCTATCTCGGAAACGCTCCTCTCATCATGTCCGTATCCATACAGGTTACTTATAACCGTTCTCTCTTTATAGTTAAGCTTGTTTATAAGCTCATCAAACATCCTCCGACACATTCCCTCCTGTGAATATGATAAAGTGTCTGCCTGAACTCCAAACACAGAACTGTACAACGCCTCATACGGGCTTATCACATCGAGAAAATATTTATTTTTTTTCTTTCTTATAACAAATTCCCTTTGTATAACAACCCTCTCCAATCCAAGAACATCTCACCCACAAAACGCCCATTGTCATAAAATCAGATATGTTGAACATACCTCTTCCTTATATCTGTTTTTTATTATACATGTTTTGAGAAAAATTAAAAACATGAAAGTGCGAGGATAAAGTATTTTATAATTTTATTAAGTGCATATACCCCTGCCAATACACTTATGATATACTATAATGAATGTCAAGTACACACGCAATCGCAATCAGACATCGTTATATGTAACGGAGGTTTCTATATGATAAAGTTTTTGCCTGATGAATATTATTCATCTACTTACAAAATAGATTTCAAAAAATATTATGATATGGGGTACAGAGGAATTTTATTTGACATAGACAATACACTTGTGCGTCACAACGAGCCAGCTACATCCAGAGCCATACAACTCATGGAACACCTGAAATCCATAGGTTTCAAGATCTGCTTGGTCTCCAACAACAAGGAACCCAGAGTCGCCGCCTTTAACAAGAAGATGAAAGTAAACTATATATACAAAGCAGGAAAGCCATCAAAAAAAGGTTATTTGCGCGCAATGAAAGAAATCAACTGTACAGTTGAAAACACCATGGCGGTTGGTGATCAAATATATACAGATATTATCGGCAGTGCAAGTCTGGGCATACACACCATACTAGTGAAACCAATAGATACCAGCCATGAGGAGTTCCAGATAACATTGAAGAGGATCATTGAAAAACCTTTTATCTTCTACTTCAAAAAGAGACACGGCATAGTGAGGTAAAGATTACCTAGTGAATAAACAACAAAAAATGGGCTGCGTTCTAAAGACATCAAGTCGATAGAGCGTCAGACCATTTTATATGTTATATTATATAGCTTGTCGGTCCTATGGAAACATGCAAACCTGGTGCACTTTCAACATCAGTCATTGTAAACCTTCTTGAACTCAGAGTAGCCCTCTGCCTCGAGCATGCCTATCTGCTGTTTCATATTCTTTCTCATCATCTGAATAGTCACCGTTCTTCCCGCCTGACGGAGTTCCTTTGCTTCCTTGAATATCTCAAGTTTTTTATCAAGAGTTACATCTTTATGAATTAGGATCGCAACATTGTCCGCATCTATCTTATAACCATTCTCCAGTTTATCCTTGAGTATCGTGATGATTCTCTCAAAACCAATCGAGAATCCCGTGGCAGGAACATCCTGTCCGCAGAAATTGCCAACCATCTTGTCATATCTTCCTCCGCCTGCGATGGAGAAATTATAATCATCTATAGTTACCTCAAATATAGGTCCAGTATAATATCCCATTCCTCTTACAAGGGTTGGATCAAATACGATCTTAACACCATCTGCAACCATAGTCTTCGCACTTGATATTATCTCGTCCATATTTGAAACCACCTTTGGATCAAGGCAGTCCTCATTTATATCCTTACAGAAATCTGCACAGCTCATATCCCCAAGATTCTTATATATCTCAAGATACTTGTCAACCATAACTGGATCATATCCGTTTTCCGTGAGCTCTGCCCTTATTCCTTCAAGTCCAATCTTGTCATACTTGTCAAGGCTTATAAGTATGGATGCTATATCATCCTCCACAAATCCTGCATTCTTTGCTGCTCCACGAAGTATTTGTCTGTCGTTGATATGGATAGTAAAACCTGTTATTCCGACCTCTGAAAAGATTCTTGAGAGCATGTCCGATGTTGCTGCCACAAGTTCAATCTCAGCCAAATTCGTACTGTCTCCAAGTATATCTATATCACACTGCGTGAACATTCTAAATCTGCCCTTCTGCGGCTGATCTGCACGGAATACTGAACCTATCTGAAGTGCCTTAAATGGACTTGGCAGCTGCTCCTTGTTATTAGCATAGTATCTTGAGAGTGGAAGTGTCAGGTCATATCTGAGTCCACTGTCAGCAAGTTCTCCCTTCCCAGCATCTATGGCTCTTTGAAGATCTGCCCCCCTCTTCATAACCTTGAAGATGAGTTTTTCATTGTCTCCTCCCTGCTTACTTGTAAGGTTCTCTATATGTTCCATAACAGGAGTCTCTATCTGTGTAAATCCAAATCTGGAATAACTTGTCTTTATCATTGAAAGTACATGCTCTCTAAGCCTCATATCAGCCGGGAGCTGATCACACATACCTTTTACCGGTGTCTTAATGAATTTTGCCATTTCTAATCCTCCTGAATTTATCTTTTTTCAAATCCAACATATTCTAGCATATAGTATCAACTTTTTCCAGTACTAACTTATCCCCTAAGCTCCAGGCATGTTCTTCGCCCCAAACACAAAAGAACCATCGTAATGGACGTGTATCCAATCCGATGGTTCCTATCGTCTCCCACAAAATTATCTGAGGAGGTCGTAATTCAGTTTCTTGATAACTGTAAATGCCTTGTTCCTAAGTTCCTCTCCTGAGAACTCGTCAAGCTGTACATTCATATCCCAATTGTACTTCATGAGAGTATTCAAAAGATCCTCAATATAATCCTTTACATACTTTACATTGCTATCGCTCTTATCCTTGAGCTGAACAACTATATTCTCAATAGCTTCTATGATTCCTGACTCCTGTTTCTCCGGTGCCTGTCCTGACTCATCGTTAAGCTCTATAACTTTACCTGTCTTGGTAATGATGACCTTCTTATTCGGTGCTGCTGCCGCCTTGCTCTTTTTGTTTATCATGTGGTTGATACACTTGATAAGGCATGCTACTGAATATGTCATCTCCTCTGGTGTTGGCTTATCCTGTCCCTTGAGTGTATGCTGATGATAAAGGAACTCTGACTTACACAGCATTTCCTCAACAACAGCCGCCTTGCAAAGTGATACGAGATCTGGAGGCATAGCCTGCTGTTTCTTTCCGAACAGACCACCACCGCCCTGCTCATTCTCCTCCTTATACTTTTCTGGAAGAGTTGTTCTCACATATGTGTCATGAAGATACTTCTTTGCAGTGTTGACATCGTAGCTTGATGCAAGTACCATCTTCTTTGTACTATTCAATCCATTGACAACCATATCCTCCGCTGCCATGAACAGCAGGATCTTCTGCCTGTTGTCAAGCATCGAGTAAACTTCTTTGTTCTTGTTATTCTTCTCTACTATAGACTTCTTTCTTACATCGAATACCTTAATCTTTTCCTTTACGCTGAAGAATGCCTTGAGCATAGATGGATTGGCATTCAGGAAATTGCAGCACCATGTGAGCTCTATGTACTGATCCTCAATCTTGTTGGATACCTCATAAAGACTGTATCCCTCAAACAGGACATTGAGTGCCTTTGAGAGGATCTCCAGGCTCTCATATTTCTCCTCGTATGACTTCTGCGTTATATCTGAGTTGACATATGCCTTTATTCCACACTCTATAAAAAGCTTATTGTACTCATATGCTCCCTCAGGTATGTTCTGACGTCCGCTAAGCTGCGCACCCGAACCCAGTGTCTGAAGAACTTTCTTTACTTCAGGTTCATTCTCGATAGACTGATATACCTTCTTCGTAAATCCACATGTCTCATTGAGGAGTGAATCAATCCTCTTGTTGTATACCTCTTGTTTGGATATCTCTGATGCCACCTTGCTGCTGAGTATCTTTGCAGCCTCTGTGCTTGTGACATTCTTAATGAGCTCCTTGAAGTTTGAGTATACTGACAGATTATCTATAGGTATATACTCTGCATTCAGTCCATAGAACTGGAATGCCTTCTCATACTGCTTGTTAGCAATATATATCGAGAACAGATTTATAGATAACTGTATCTTGTAATCATTCGGTGCATGAGCATCTTCAATAACATAATCATAGAGAACTTCAAGATTATTGATATATGAATCTGATGCGATATCATCAGCTGATATATCCATCTCCATAACCACATTTATGAGGTCTAAGTAGCCGAGCAGTGCCTTGTCAAAGTTCTTAGGTCTGTCATCATCCTCAAGTATCTGGTATGATATGTTGATAAGAAGAGGTGCTATCTTATCCCCGATAAGTTTCATACACTCTGGAATCTTCTCGAGCTGCAGTAAGTAAAGCAGCCATACGCTGTATCTGTACACACCTGTGGCCGATACAGGCGTATCAATGTCAGTTGGATCTATATCTCCATATACAAACCTGAACAGTGGCTCTATCCACTCCTCAATCGCATAATGACCAGTTGCCTTTATATTGAAATCTACGAATTCAGCAAGCTCATACAATTTTGTACACTGTGCACGAACCTCATCATCAACCGTCATGGTCGACAGATCAAAATTGGAATCCTTTAAACTGTCTATAACCAGTGTATAAAATCCATCCTCCACCTGATCATTCAGATAACGTATAAGTGTTCCCTTATTGCTAGATGCTGCAATCGATAATGCATTATCCCCTGCCTGTCCTATATTTGCTGGTAACATAATATGTCAACCTCCTTTTGTTTACACGTACCTTTTCACGTTTCTTTTAATGTACGATCATTATGGTTTTCCCCATCAAATCACTACTCCAAATATATCATATTTGGTAAAATCATTCAACAAAGTTTTTGGTTATTACTGATAATTGTCATTGTGCATAATTACTCAAAAATTTAAGCACTAATATTTTTCGCATTTTTGTGCATTTTTACAGCGCTGTTCATTTTCAGGCAAGACCAGCCATATGCAGTATGGCCATGGCATTCGTGGTAGTACATCTTCCATCTTTCTTTTTGTAATCAAACTTTAGCTGATCCCCCTCATAATATTCCTCAAAGTGATAGTTCACTGCAGGAGTTCCGTCATCTGCCTTAAGATCACAGAGTTCAAAATCATGGGTAGAGACAAGTGTCATTGAATTTGGAGCCGCGAGTTTCTTTATAACCTGAGTTGCTCCTACTATCCTGTCCGCCGAATTTGTCCCCTTAAATATCTCATCTATTAAGCACAACATTGGTTTGTTTTCTTTTCTGTATTCCACCATTGTCTTTATCCTGAGTATCTCGGCATAAAATGTTGAGATACCATTGCTCACATCATCAGTTACCCTCATGGATGTAAATATCTTCATAATATCAGCCTCCATGTATTCGGCACACACAGGAGCTCCCGCATAGGCAAGCACGAGATTTATTCCCAAAGTTCTAAGAAATGTGGTCTTTCCCGACATGTTGCTTCCTGTTATTATTGCAGCACCGCCCTTGAAATTCGCATCATTTTCAACAACAATCTCCGGGGATATGAGCGGATGCCTCAATCCTCTGGCGTTCACATGGACATTCTTTCCATCCCCCACCTTAGGATATGAAACCTTTCTTGTCCTCGTCAGAACCGCAAATGACATCAATTCCTCCATATCGGACACTGCCTTTATCCAGCCCTCAACATCCTGTCCATTTCTCATCTTCCACCTATCCATCATCCTGCCAATATGAAAATCCCACATGGTAAGACCGCAGAGTATCTGGTGAACTATCGGATTATATCTTATGTTGAACGCAGCACTTATAGTTCTAAGTTTCTTTATGGCAGCAAGAGCCCCCGAATCCTGTGACAGGTTTCTTTTGATACCGCGGAGCAGTTCACTGTCAAACTCTTCCCTGGATATAAGCTCAAACATATTTATATAATCATCAAGCACATATCCAAATGATATCATCGGCATAACAGCCTGTCCCGCAACACCTGAAAACAACCAGGAAAAAAGCAATACAGCAAAAAAAGATACAAGTGTCCATCCGATGTTGACTCTTCCGATAACCCCTAGCACAAACAGTATAACTGTGACAAGCGGAAACACAAATCTTAGCACATTGAACACCACGGGGATATGAGCTTCGCTGTGGCAATATGCAACAAATTCGTCCGCAGTGTATTTCTTTTTCTTTCCCATCCCTGTCTTAACTCCGAGAGTCTCAAATGCAAGAGAAAAACCATACTTTCTTCCCAGCTCCTTTATCGCCTCCTGACGCCTGCTTATCTTTTCTATGTCATACTCCGGATCCTTAATGCTCTTTGCCAGACTTCTGCGCCCTTCCTCAGTTCCAGCTGTACATATAAACTGGAAAAGAGAATTTGGTCCCAGCAGATCCATATCCTTTGCAGCCAGATCACCATTTTCCAGATATTCGCCGCCATCTTCCTCAAACTTTTTCCAATCATCACTAAACCTATCCACATATCTCCCAAGCACCTCAGCCTCAGCCTTTTTGTATTCAAGTTTCTCACTGAGTTTTCCATGTATGAACACCATTGCTATAAAAGCCGCCGTGAATACCATTCCCACTGCGACAAACAGTCCTCTGTTGTCATATATTCCTATGACCAGTCCAGCAGCTGCAGCAATAAATGCCACAAATCTTATCCCTGAATATGTTGAGGATCTGCCTTCCAGATCCTTTATTTCTTTTTTCAGTCCATCCAGCTGATCTCTAAATTTCTCCATATAACAAACACCCTTTCGTTTAAAATAGATCACACGATGTGCAATAAATACCATAAGCGTTGATAAATTATCATCATGCTTTGCACTACGATTGAATATATCATACACCATATATGATACGCAAATATTAAATGTCTATGATCTTCCTTAAAAACATTTATAAACTCTGAAAGTTTAGACATTTTTCACAATATTTACTCACTATATTAATATTAGAATTGTTGCAAATAATACGAATACATATTAGAATAAATGGATAAACTATATACATTAAGAAAGGGGATATCTATATGAAGAATTTTACCAAATTAGCTCTCACTCTCGCTGCAGCAGGAAGTGTATGCTACCTTTTCAGGGACAAACTCAAGACAACAAAAGCATATCAGACCGTAGAGTCAAATGACACTATAAAAAAGGCAAAGGCTGCCGCATCAGATTCTTATCACAAAGTTAAGGAATCTGACACTGTTAAGAAGATCAAGGAAAACGAGAATGTCAAAAAAGCTGCCTCAGCAGTCACCGACACCTATCGCAAAGTGAAGGATTCCGAGTCAGCTCATAAAGCAAAAGAAACCATCAAGGACACCTACAAAAAGGTAAAAGAATCAGACACCGTGAAAAAAGCAAAGGACACTGTATCAGACAAATACGATAAGATCAAAGACACAATAAAGGACAAAATGGATCATACAGATGACCCCGACCGTGAATACTTTACTCTCCACGGTCAGTCGGATCTTGAGGCATCTGACACTGAAACATCTGCATCCGTCGATATAGCCTCCGAAGTATCAGAGGAAGATACTGCAAAAGCTGTAACTGAGGCTGCTGCAGAGACAGAAGATGTCATAGCAGAGGCGACTGGTGCTGTCGCACAGGCTGCAGATTCCAAAAACAGTGACGTTATAGGCGATGAGTATATGGGGCTTTCTGACACTTCTGAGGATCCTTCCGTTCTTGAGGAACAGGACAAGCTGGATGTATAAAATAGGTGCTGTATCAGCTCCAGCGACATGCCACAAAAATGGGATGCCAAAAACTTGATTAAGTTTTTGGCATCCCATTTTTTGTGGTCTATGCAGATAAATATGACAAAGCCTCATCTATATCCTTTTCTGATCTAAAATCCTGTTCATATGTCACTCCATCGACATCCACCATGAGCAATTTGTATATTTTCTTCTTACCCGATCCTATGTTTGAAGACGTTCTTAGTTTCTTAAATGACTCTATAGTCTCAAGCGCAACTACATCCGTGTGCCACATCCCATGACATACAAAATATTTGTCCGTGATCGCTACACCATACTGATCATAGTATAGTTCATGTCTGAGCTGAGAATCTATATCCTGTATAGTCTGCCTGTCTGCATTCTTTCCAAGTGCCGCATTTATCCTTGATATCTTCCAAGGACGGCACACATCATATATACATCTCGCTATTATATATACAGCCCAGAGAACTGCAAGTATCAAAACCAGCAGCATCATATTGTAGTATATTCCCGGGAAGTCAACTTCACTTATTATCATAGGATACAGCCTTGATTCAAGCTGATCCGATGTGATTCCCATATCTGCCGTTATACCATCAACTATTGATGAATATTCATCACCGCCGGCTACCATCCTTCCCTTTATCGCATAATTTAATACTACATCATCTTTGCTCTTGAGCAGCAGGATGGCATATCTTCCATCCTGCTGACAGATATAATAACTTCCTTGTCTCTCCGAATCTACAAAATAGTCATACCCTAGATAATCTGCCCTATCGACAGTTATCTTTACATCACTTCCATGCAGTTCAGATATGTTCTCTATCTCGTCAAGAGTTCTATAAGACTTACTATTCAATCTGTTAAACAGTTCAAAGCGTCCTGCCATTACAACCATGATCACTGCCATAGCTATCGCTATGGCAACCCCTGGTATTCTGTTTTTTAAAAGGTACAATTCAAACTTTTTGTTCTTAAACATAGTATCTCCAAGTTATTTAAAAATGTCCACTGGCTCCGCCATGACCACCACCGCCACCGCTTGAACCGCCTGAGCTGTCTGATGATGACTGTATCGTGACACTGTGAACTTCCTTTCGTATAAATATATCTCTTCTGTCAAGTATTTGAGCTTTTCCTTCACTGTATGTGGACGCTGTTGTTGTATCCTTTCCTGCTTTCTTTGAGTAATTGATACAGAAGAAGATTATTGCCAGGACAAGCGAGACGATGAAACATATAAGTGGTGACAGAAAATTTATCCCATGACCACCGCTTGCCATCGCTTTCTGCGTTCTGTTTATGATTCTCTCAAATCCGCCAACCGGATCATCTCTGAGTATCTTGCAGCCGTAATCGACAATACTCTGAGCCTTTGAGTTGCTTATCCTGTCTCTTGCCTTTCCTCCTGTGGAGTATCCCAGATCACCAGTCTCCCAGTTAGCTACGATTACCACACTGGTACTCGTATCATACCCATCGAGATAGCTTCCCTCAGGCCACTTTTCCCAGCCAAATCTGTAATAATCACAAAGATCACTTGCCAGCTGCCAGCTGTCACCAATATTATAGAAACCTATATCAGATAGATCCGTACTGTTGTCCACAATGAATATGACAAAATCCATACCCACCTTATTCTCAAGAGCCTCTATATCTGCAAGGAGAGTCTTCTCCTCCGAATCCGTTAGCTTATCTGCATAATCAAACAATCTGTCATTCGTCTTACACTCTTCATTGTTTCTCGGATCATGCTTTAGATTTGCACTTGATTTTACAAAGTACATTGTAATAAAAACTATACCAAGTCCAAGTATGACAAACATTGCCACCAGAAATTTTTTCAACGTCTTATTCATTTACAGCACCCCCAATAACAAAGATAATCCATCGAGTCCAATAAACACAGACCCCAAGACAAGTGCCGTGAGTCCAACCGCTTTTCCTATGCTCCTCGGAGGTGTTCCTATGCATTTCCCAGTCTGTCCATTCACATAGAATTTATAATTTTGGTTCTGGAATCTGTACTCATATATCCAGACAGGCATGAGTGCAAATTTTGTTCCAGTCTGCCTGTTATTACTCGAAAATCTCTCATTGGTGAGTGAGCTGTATCCACTTGTATATTCGTGTATCCAGCCACGGTTTGCCTTGTCTGCTTTTGCCCTTGCTCTTGATTCGATCTGATCAGGCGACATGTTGTAAGTCTCAGCCTCAAATCCGGATAGAAATTTGTTGTCATGTTTTTCTAGTTCCGAATAATTATACGGTTCCATCAAATCCATGATTCCATCCTCCATGGCTATAGATGCATCCACCGGTATTCCCTGATAATTGACGTGAAGTACCCTGGCCACATCAAAATATGATGTCTCTGTATATCTCTTATCTCCTGATGTCCACGTTCTCACCTTTGTTCCTATCGCCTGATAGTCTACTTTTGAATCATAGTCATACAGCCAAAATGGAACATATACACCCCTGAGATTCTCCAGAGTCTTCTGTGAAAGGAATGATCCCGGCACGAACAATTTTTTACCAAATTCATTTTTAAGTTTTTCCTCAGCCTCATGCTTAGAAATCTTGAATGGCAGAACCACATCTGCACCATACGGATATGTTACCTTATCATCTCTAAGCTGATATGTACCACACGCTGGACACCTTCCTGCCGACTGATATTCTGTGTATGGTATCTGTGATCCACAATTCACACAAATTATCGGATTCAGTGAAGGTACTATCTCCTGACATTCATCTCCACCGCAGCTCATACACTGTCTCTTATACACATCTGACGCTGCCGACGATAAGG
>URJU01000013.1 GCA_900548315.1 uncultured Coprococcus sp.
CTTATCGTCGGCAGCGTCAGATGTGTATAAGAGACAGAGGGCGAACCCTCGAAGGTCTGAAAATCCTTTATTTATGCGGTTTATCAGCGATTACTCGATGATAGTTGCAACTCTTCCTGAACCTACTGTTCTACCACCCTCACGGATAGCGAATGTAAGACCCTGGCTCATAGCGATTGGGTGGATGAGCTCGATTGTCATCTCTACGTTATCACCAGGCATGCACATCTCTGTACCAGCTGGAAGGTTACATACACCTGTAACGTCTGTTGTTCTGAAGTAGAACTGTGGACGATAGTTGTTGAAGAATGGTGTATGACGACCACCCTCGTCCTTTGTCAGAACGTAAACCTGTGCTGTGAACTTTGTATGACATGTAATTGAACCTGGCTTACAAAGAACCTGTCCTCTTACGATATCCTCTCTCTTGATACCACGAAGAAGGGCACCGATGTTATCACCAGCCTGACCTTCGTCAAGGAGCTTTCTGAACATCTCGATACCTGTTACTGTTGTCTTCTGGATCTCTGGCTTGATACCAACGATCTCAACTTCATCATTGAGGTGAATTACACCAGCCTCTACTCTACCAGTAGCAACTGTTCCACGACCTGTGATTGTGAATACGTCCTCTACAGGCATGATGAATGGCTTATCTGTATCTCTCTGTGGATCTGGAATATATGAATCAATTGTATCCATAAGCTCCATGATCTTGTCTCCCCAAGGTCCCATTGGATCCTCAAGAGCCTTAAGAGCTGAACCCTTAACGATAGGACAATCATTGAATCCGTACTCCTCGAGCTGCTCTGTAACTTCCATCTCAACGAGCTCGATAAGCTCCTCATCGTCTACCATATCACACTTGTTAAGGAATACAACGATGTAAGGAACACCAACCTGACGTGAAAGAAGGATATGCTCCTTTGTCTGAGCCATAACACCATCAGTAGCAGCAACAACAAGGATAGCACCATCCATCTGAGCTGCACCAGTGATCATGTTCTTAACGTAGTCAGCATGTCCTGGACAGTCAACGTGTGCGTAATGTCTCTTCTCTGTCTCGTACTCAACGTGAGCTGTAGAGATAGTGATACCTCTTTCTCTCTCCTCTGGAGCCTTATCAATGTTCTCGAAATCTGTAGCTGTGTTACCAGCAACTCTCTCTGAAAGAACCTTTGTGATAGCAGCTGTAAGAGTAGTCTTACCGTGATCTACGTGTCCGATTGTACCGATGTTACAATGTGGCTTACTTCTATTAAACTTTTCCTTTGCCATGATATAAAATCCTCCTTAAAAATTATACCCCACGCGGGTTACTCGGCTAAAAATCATTATATAGAAAATACAAAAGATTTTCAACCATTTTTTATCTCTTTATACCAGCAGGCTAACGATATGTAATCATTAACCTGCTGATTTATATTTTTTACTAGAATCAAAATATAAGGAAATATTCTTTTGACTCTCAAGCATCACACAAGCAATCCAATCTGTTGCTGTATTACTTTCCTGCGTGCTCTGCGATAACCTTCTCCTGAATGCTCTTTGGACACTGAGCGTACTTCTCAAAGAACATTGAGTAGTTACCACGACCCTGTGTTGATGAACGAAGCTCTGTTGAGTATCCGAACATCTCTGCAAGTGGAACGAATGCTCTGACGATCTTACCACCGCCGATATCATCCATACCCTCGATCTGACCTCTCTTAGCATTTAAGCTTCCGATTACATCACCAAGGTACTCCTCTGGCATAGTAACCTCAACCTTCATGATTGGCTCAAGAAGAACTGGATTAGCCTTAGCCATAGCCTCCTTGAAAGCCATAGAACCAGCGATATGGAATGCCATCTCAGATGAATCGACCTCATGGTATGAACCATCATATACATTAGCACTTACACCAAGTACTGGATAGCCACCAAGGATACCAGCCTTAGCTGCCTCTTCAATACCCTCGCCAACTGCTGGGATGTACTCCTTAGGAATAGCACCACCGACAACTGTTGACTCGAACTTGAATGTCTCCTCACCGTTAGGATCCATAGGCTCGAACTTAACCTTACAATGACCGTACTGTCCACGACCACCTGACTGCTTAGCATACTTACTGTCTACATCAACAGCCTTAGTGAATGTCTCCTTATATGCAACCTGAGGTGCACCAACATTTGCCTCAACCTTAAACTCACGAAGAAGACGATCTACGATAACCTCAAGGTGAAGCTCACCCATTCCGGCGATGATTGTCTGACCTGTCTCTTTGTCTGTATGAGCCTTGAATGTAGGATCCTCCTCAGCAAGCTTTGCAAGAGCCTCGCCCATCTTACCCTGATCATTCTTGGTCTTAGGCTCGATAGCAAGCTCGATAACTGGCTCTGGGAACTCCATTGACTCAAGGATAACTGGGTGCTGCTCGTCACAGATTGTGTCACCTGTTGTTGTAAGCTTGAAACCTACAGCAGCTGCGATATCTCCTGAGTAAACCTTATCAATCTCTTTACGAGCGTTGGCATGCATCTGTACGATACGTCCTACACGCTCCTTCTTATCCTTTGTCGCATTCAGTACATATGAACCTGAGTTCAGTGTACCTGAGTAAACTCTGAAGAATGCAAGCTTTCCAACGAATGGATCTGTCATGATCTTGAATGCAAGAGCCGAGAATGGCTCATCATCTGATGAATGACGAACAACCTCGTTACCGTCTGGATCAACACCTGTGATATCAGGGATATCTGTTGGTGCTGGCATGTACTCGATAACACCGTCAAGCATCTTCTGAACACCCTTGTTCTTGTAAGCTGAACCAAGGAATACAGGAACTGCCTCACTTGCGATAGTTGCTCTACGAAGAACCTTCTTCATCTCATCGATTGATGGCTCCTCGCCCTCAAGATACATCATCATTAAGTCGTCATCTAACTCGCAGATCTTCTCGACAAGATTTTCATGCCACTTGTCTGCAAGCTCCTTAAGGTCATCAGGGATAGTTGTGATCTCGATGTCCTCGCCCTTATCATCTTTGTAGTAGTATGCTTCCATCTCGAACAGATCGATCAGACCGATGAAGTCTGACTCTTTTCCAATAGGGATCTGTACTGGAATTGCATTCTTGCCCAGACGATCAATGATTGTCTGAACTGAGTAGAAAAAGTCTGCACCCATTTTATCCATCTTGTTGATGAACGCCATACGAGGTACATTGTATGTGTCAGCCTGACGCCATACGTTCTCTGACTGAGGCTCTACACCAGCCTTAGCATCAAATACACCTACAGCTCCGTCAAGTACACGAAGTGAACGCTCAACCTCAACAGTGAAGTCAACGTGTCCCGGAGTATCGATGATGTTGATTCTGTGCTCTAACGCGCCAGCCTTTGGTTTGTGATGATCCTCAAGTGTCCAGTGACATGTTGTAGCAGCTGAAGTAATTGTTATACCTCTCTCCTGCTCCTGCTCCATCCAGTCCATGGTAGCTGTACCGTCATGAGTATCACCAATCTTATAGTTAACACCAGTATAGTATAAGATACGCTCTGTAAGAGTTGTCTTACCGGCATCGATATGAGCCATAATACCAATGTTTCTTGTTCTGTCCAATGGATATTCTCTTCCAGCCAACGGATTGTCCTCCTTTTGCTAATATTCGTAACGCACTAATCTATTGTGCTCTAATATACACCTCAGCATACATGCAAATGCATTCTCATACAAAAAATTAGAATCTGTAGTGAGCGAATGCCTTGTTTGCCTCTGCCATCTTGTGCATGTCTTCTTTTCTCTTTACAGATGCACCTGTGTTGTTAGCTGCATCCATGATCTCCTTCGCAAGTCTCTCTTCCATAGTCTTCTCACTTCTAGCACGTGAGAAAGCTGTTAACCAACGAAGTCCAAGAGCCTGTCTTCTGTCAGGTCTTACATCGATAGGTACCTGGTATGTTGCACCACCGATACGTCTAGCCTTAACCTCGAGAAGTGGCATGATGTTGTTCATAGCCTCTTCGAATACCTCTAATGCAGGCTTGCCAGTCTCTTCTGCGATACGATCAAACGCACCGTAAACGATCTTCTGTGCTACACCCTTCTTACCATCTAACATAATGTTGTTGATAAGCTTGGTAACCACCTTGTTATTGTAAATTGGATCCGCTAATACGTCTCTCTTTGCGATATGTCCTTTACGTGGCACGGTTCTTCCCTCCTTAATTATTTATTAAATCTTCGGTACTCACATTCCCGCGGAATGTGTTCGTGCTGTTATCTGTCTTAATTGTTTCTATCCGAAATATTATCTATATAAAAACATGACCTTACCAGCACACACCGGTCGAACACTGTGTCCGATTCTACCGGCTGTCGTGGCATCTTCCAAGGTATCACCCTGTCCTATGTCCACGAATTAGAATTGTTCAGCATGATTTATTTTGCATCCTTAGGACGCTTTGCACCATACTTTGAACGAGCCTGACGTCTCTTTGCTACACCTGCTGTATCAAGAGTACCTCTGATGATATGGTATCTTGTACCAGGTAAGTCCTTTACTCTTCCACCACGGATAAGTACAACGCTATGCTCCTGAAGGTTGTGACCCTCACCTGGAATATAACTTGTTACTTCAATTCCGTTTGAAAGACGTACTCTGGCGATCTTTCTAAGAGCTGAGTTAGGCTTCTTAGGAGTAGCTGTCTTAACTGCTGTACAAACTCCTCTCTTCTGTGGTGAGCTTGTCTCTACTGGTTTCTTCTTGAGTGAGTTGAAACTTCTCTGAAGAGCTGGTGCAGTTGACTTCTTCTCTACTGTCTGTCTTCCTTTTCTAACTAACTGGTTAAATGTTGGCATGTTTTCACCTCCTGTATATAAATTAAAAATGATAAAGCATGTTTTTACGCATGCTTTATCATTATATAGTCGAGTATTTTCTGTGTCAAGCTTTTATTTTGCAAATTTCAGCCGTTAATCTTCTTATCTAGTGCAATTTCCAGATATGCCTTTATATCCTGTTCTATCTCTTTTGCATCAAACTTTTCATATCCGGAATTCACAAGAAACGCCTTGCCAAGTATATAATTCTTCATAGCTAAATCTACACTTTCTGCCTGCTCATCACTTATATCATTTCTTTCCCGCAGCAATCTAACAGACCACTCATTTTTTAGAATTGTCATGCCCTGTGACTTATCCATTATAAAATATCTGAATAGATTTTTTTCTTCCGATGCATATCGGCATACTATGATTCCCTGCCTGAAATACTCTGCATTCACCTGTTCACCCACATTTTTTACAAGCTCCGCAAATTCATCATTCATTCGCTGAGTTGTGATCTCAATAACCTTGCCCATACCACTGAAATTCTCATATATCGGTTGAGTAGAACATGATGCAGCAGCTGCCAGTTTTCTCGCACTCAGCGCAGAAATTCCTTCTCTCCTAACAAGGTCATAAGCCGCATTCAGTAATCCTTCATTGTCTATTTTTTTAATAGCAGCCATATAATTCCACCTATTTCTTTCTATATTATATCAATATCCCGTCTGTCTTTTCACAAAAAGAGCCCGATATATCATTACATATACAGCCTACGCATATGTCTGCATATGTAATAATATACCGGACTCCCCTCGTATCCTTTATATCAGATATCTGATATGAGTATTATTCCTCGTCTTCACCAACTGGCTTAACGTCACTTACCTCATCTGAATTAATATCATCCCCAGCATCAAGTTCTTTGAAAACCTCTGCCTCTGTATTGATATTATCTATGTCACTGTAATCTTCGTCATCATCCTCATCAAAGAAATCAATTTCTTCCATCTCTGTATCAAGCTTTACAGAACGATATCTCTTCATTCCTGTACCAGCAGGTATAAGCTTACCGATAAGAACATTCTCCTTAAGTCCAACAAGTGGATCTACTTTACTCTTTATTGCAGCATCAGTAAGAACCTTTGTTGTCTCCTGGAATGAGGCTGCAGACATAAATGAATCTGTCGCAAGTGATGCCTTTGTGATTCCAAGCATTATCTGTGTACCTGTTGCCGGCTCCTTGCCATCGGCAATAAGTGCCTCATTTGTATCCTCAAACTCAAGAATATTTGCCTGAGTTCCTGGAAGATAGTCAGAATCGCCCGGTTCATCGATTATTATCTTCTTAAGCATCTGCCTTACGATAATCTCTATATGCTTATCATTGATCTCAACACCCTGGAGTCTGTAAACCTTCTGAACCTCACGGAGCATGTAATCCTGAACCGCACGAACACCCTTGATCTTAAGGATATCATGTGGGTTTACCGAACCCTCTGTAAGTTCATCTCCAGCTTCAAGAACCTGATCATCAAGAACCTTGATCCTCGAACCATAAGGTATAAGATATGCTTTTGATTCACCAGTCTCATCATTTGTAATAACGATCTCTCGTTTCTTCTTATTGTCACGGAGCTGAACCTTTCCGCCAAACTCTGCGATGATTGCAAGTCCCTTTGGCTTTCTTGCCTCAAAAAGCTCCTCAACTCTAGGAAGACCCTGTGTGATATCGCCACCGGCAACACCACCTGTATGGAAAGTTCTCATTGTAAGCTGTGTACCAGGCTCACCGATCGACTGGGCTGCTATGATTCCTACAGACTCACCAACCTGAACAGGAAGTCCTGTTGCCATGTTGGCACCATAACACTTAGCGCACACGCCAAGATGTGACTTACATGTAAGAACTGTTCTGATCTTAAGTTTAGCATCAAGTCTTACTGTTCTGTTGCCATCCTCATCAGTAACTGTGAATGGAACACCATTCGAATCTACGCCCTTGTTTACAATGAGCTCTGCTCTCTTTGCTGTGACCATATGATTGATCTTAACAAGCATGTTGCCCTCTGCATCATATACTGACTCAGCGAGATATCTTCCAGTAATCCTCTCCTGGAATTCCTCGATCATTTCCTTTCCTTCTCTGAAGGCTTCTATGACCATACCAGGTATTTCTTTTCTTCCTATGCTGCAATCAGGCTCTCTGATGATAAGATCCTGTGATACATCAACAAGACGTCTTGTCAGATATCCTGAATCGGCTGTACGGAGGGCTGTATCTGAAAGGCCCTTACGAGCTCCATGAGCTGAAATGAAGTACTCCAGAACGTCAAGTCCCTCACGGAAGTTTGACTTGATTGGCAGTTCGATGGTTCTACCTGTTGTATCAGCCATAAGTCCTCGCATACCTGCAAGCTGCTTGATCTGCTGATTAGAACCACGGGCTCCTGAATCAGCCATCATGAATATATTGTTGTATTTATCAAGACCGGCAAACAGAAGTTCCTGAAGGTGCTTATCTGCAGCCTCCCAAACCTTTACCACCGCCTGATATCTCTCTTCCTCGGTACCCATACCACGTCTGAACTTCTTGGTGATCTCATCAACTAACTTCTGAGCATCATTGAGGATGTCCTTCTTCTCATCTGGAACCTTCATATCAGAAATTGATACTGATATAGCTCCTCTTGTGGAGAACTTGTATCCGATAGCCTTTACATCATCAAGAACTTCCGCAGTCTTTGTGGCACCATGTGTATTAATACACTTATCAAGTATCGGCTTGAGCTGTTTCTTACCAACTGTCTTCTCAATCTCAAGTCTAAGTGCATTCTCAGGTGTGCTTCTATCTACAAAACCGAGATCCTGTGGAATTATCTCATTGAAGAGCATCTTACCAAGGGTTGTATTTATCACACCTGTCAGTTCCTGTCCTTCGTACTCTACAGTTCTTCTTACATGTATCTTACTGTGAAGTGTGATCACATTGTTCTCATACGCAAGAATCGCCTCGTTCTTAGACTTAAAGTACTTTCCTTCTCCTATCTCTCCATCCTTGTCAAGAGTCAGATAGTATATACCAAGGATCATATCCTGTGAAGGAACCGCAACTGTCGCACCATCTGATGGTTTCAGCAGGTTGTTAGGTGAGAGCAGAAGGAATCTACACTCAGCCTGAGCCTCAACTGTAAGTGGAAGATGGACAGCCATCTGGTCTCCATCGAAATCGGCGTTGAACGCTGTACATACAAGCGGATGAAGCTTTATAGCCTTACCACCTACAAGTACCGGCTCAAATGCCTGGATTCCAAGTCTGTGAAGTGTCGGGGCACGGTTAAGCATAACCGGATGCTCCTTAATGACATCCTCAAGGATATCCCAAACCTGTGGCTCAAGTTTCTCTACCATCTTCTTGGCCTGCTTGATATTATTTGCCTTACCTGTAGCTGTAAGTTCTTTCATAACAAACGGTTTAAACAGCTCTATTGCCATCTCCTTAGGGAGACCGCACTGATAAATCTTAAGTTCTGGTCCAACTACGATAACTGAACGTCCTGAGTAGTCAACACGCTTACCGAGAAGGTTCTGACGGAAACGTCCCTGCTTACCTTTGAGCATCTCTGACAGTGACTTGAGTGCTCTGTTGCCAGGACCTGTTACCGCACGTCCACGTCTGCCATTATCTATGAGAGCGTCAACTGCCTCCTGCAGCATTCTCTTCTCATTTCTCACAATTATCTCTGGAGCTCCAAGATCAAGGAGTCTTCTGAGACGATTGTTTCTGTTGATAATTCTTCTGTAAAGATCATTGAGATCTGATGTCGCAAATCTTCCACCCTCAAGCTGAACCATAGGTCTGATATCTGGTGGGATAACCGGGATAACATTCATTATCATCCATTCTGGTCTGTTCTCAGAAGTTCTGAATGCCTCCATAACCTCAAGTCTCTTTATGATCCTTGTTCTCTTCTGTCCGCTGCATGTCTCAAGCTCTTTCTTGAGCTCCTCGCTCTCAGCATCAAGATCTATCGCCATGAGAAGTTTCTGTATAGCCTCTGCACCCATCTCTGCTACAAATGAGCCATAGCCATACTCTTTCTCGGCATCTCTGTACTCCTGCTCGTTAAGTATCTGCTTATAAGCAAGAGGTGTATCCTTCGGATCAGTAACTATATATGAAGAGAAGTAAAGAACCTTCTCAAGGACTCTAGGAGATATATCCAGTATAAGTCCCATACGGCTAGGTATTCCCTTGAAATACCAGATATGTGAAACAGGTGCAGCAAGTTCAATGTGTCCCATACGCTCTCTACGAACGCTTGACTTTGTAACCTCTACGCCACACTTATCACACACAACGCCCTTGAATCTGATCTTCTTATATTTTCCACAGTTACACTCCCAGTCCTTCTGTGGTCCAAATATCTTCTCGCAGAAAAGACCATCCTTCTCCGGCTTGAGCGTTCTGTAATTGATAGTCTCAGGGCGTTTTACTTCGCCGTGAGACCACTCTCTTATCTTTTCAGGAGATGCAAGTCCGATTTTTATTGCGTCAAAGTTCAATGACTTTTCCTGTTCTGTATTGTCTACATTGTATTCTGGCATCTTACAAAGCTCCTTTCTTATTCCTCATCATCCATAAAATCCGAATCGACATCATCATTTATCTCATCTTCGTCAACTTCCGAGAATCCACTGGCCTGAAGTTCTGCAGCGTCATCGCCGCTGAAGATCTCAGGTGCCTCAGTCTCATCTGAGTCATCTCTGTCTGATGATCTGTCACTGAGAAGTCTCTTGATGCTTGGATTATAATCGTAAGCTTCCATAGTCTCACTGAGATCTACTTCAACCATATTCTTATTACCATCCTCATCCGTTTCCTCTCTGACTACTCTTACGTCAAGTCCAAGTGCCTGGAACTCCTTGAGAAGAACCTTGAATGACTCTGGAACTCCTGGTGCAGGTATATTCTCACCCTTGATAATCGCCTCGTATGTCTTAACACGACCGATAACATCATCAGACTTAACTGTCAGAATCTCCTGCAGAGTGTATGATGCACCATATGCCTCAAGAGCCCAAACCTCCATCTCTCCGAAACGCTGTCCACCGAACTGAGCTTTACCACCCAGCGGCTGCTGTGTCACGAGTGAGTACGGTCCAGTTGAACGAGCATGTATCTTATCATCAACCAGATGGTGCAGCTTGAGATAATGCATGTAACCGATTGTTACAGGGGCATCAAAATTCTCACCTGTTCTACCATCGCGGAGCTGAACCTTACCTGTTCTATTGATAGGCACGCCCTTCCACTCTGCCCTGTGATCTCTGTTATTGTAAAGGAAGTCCATAACCTCAGGCTTTACCGTATCCTTGTACTTAGCCTCAAAATCTTCCCATGTACCATTTGCATAGTCATTTGCCATCTCCAGTGTATCCATGATGTCAAACTCTGTTGCACCGTTGAATACAGGGGTGGACACCTTAAATCCAAGAACCTGTGACGCAAGTCCAAGATGGATTTCAAGGACCTGTCCGATGTTCATTCGTGAAGGAACGCCCAGTGGGTTAAGCACGATGTCAAGAGGACGTCCATTTGGAAGGAACGGCATATCCTCAACAGGGAGTACTCGTGAAACTACACCCTTGTTACCATGACGACCAGCCATCTTATCTCCGACCTGAATCTTTCTCTTCTGCGCTATATAAACTCTAACCTTCTTGTCAACGCCTGCCGGAAGGTCATCTCCGTCCGCACGCGTAAATACCTTTGCATCTATAACTATACCAAACGCTCCATGAGGAACCTTCAGTGATGTATCTCTTACCTCTCTTGCCTTCTCACCAAATATTGCACGAAGAAGCCTCTCCTCTGCTGTAAGCTCTGTCTCACCCTTTGGTGTTACCTTGCCGACAAGGATATCACCGGCACGAACCTCAGCACCGATTCTGATGATACCATTCTCATCAAGATCCTTGAGGACATCATTTGAAAGTCCTGCAAGATCTCTTGTGATCTCTTCTTTACCAAGCTTTGTATCACGAGCCTCACACTCATACTTCTCGATATGGATAGATGTATACACATCATCGCGTACAAGTCTCTCGCTGAGAAGAACCGCATCCTCGTAATTGTAACCTTCCCATGTCATGAATCCGATAAGAGGGTTCTTACCAAGTGCAATCTCTCCGCCTGATGTTGAAGGGCCATCTGCTATAACCTCTCCAGCCTTGACATGATCACCCTTGAACACGATCGGTCTCTGGTTCATACAGTTACCCTGATTGCTGCGTGCAAACTTGATAACATGATATACATCCTTTGTGCCATCCTCATCTGCTCTTACGCAGATCTCTGTGCTGTTTGAATACTCGACAACACCATCTCTCTTGGCAACAACACAGACGCCTGAATCAACAGCTGCCTTTGCCTCCATTCCTGTTCCAACTACCGCTGACTCTGTCATCATAAGAGGAACCGCCTGACGCTGCATGTTTGATCCCATGAGGGCACGGTTAGCATCATCGTTCTGCAGGAAAGGAATCATAGATGTAGCAACCGAAAATACCATCTTAGGTGATACATCCATAAGATCTACCTTGGACTTAGGGAACTCAGTCGTATCAGCTCTAAATCTACCTGATACATTATTTCTCACAAAATGTCCGTCGGCATCTATAGGCTCATTAGCCTGTACTACTCTGTATCTATCTTCCTCGTCAGCTGTGAGATAAACTACCTCATCTGTGACTATAGGATTCTTTGGATCTGTCTTGTCCAGCTTTCTATATGGAGCCTCAACAAAACCATATTCGTTGATACGCGCATATGTAGCCAGCGAGTTTATAAGTCCGATGTTAGGACCCTCAGGGGTCTCGATAGGACACATTCTACCATAATGTGTATAGTGTACATCTCGAACCTCGAATCCGGCTCTGTCTCGTGAAAGTCCACCTGGACCAAGGGCTGAAAGTCTTCTCTTGTGAGTCAGTTCTGACAGAGGGTTATTCTGATCCATAAACTGTGACAGCTGTGAACTTCCGAAGAACTCCTTAACTGCAGCTGTTACAGGCTTTATATTTATAAGGGACTGAGGTGTGATGGACTCAGCATCCTGTGTTGTCATTCTCTCTCTAACAACCCTTTCAAGTCTAGAGAGACCTATTCTGTACTGGTTCTGAAGAAGTTCTCCAACCGCTCTGATACGTCTGTTGCCCAGATGGTCGATGTCATCATCAAAACCGATTCCATACTCAAGGTGAATATTATAATTGATAGATGCAAATATATCTTCCTTTGTGATGTGCTTTGGCACAAGGTCTGACATATCTCTCTCAACTGCAGCCTTGAGTTTCTCTGTATCGTCTCCGTATTCCTCAAGAAGCCCTTCAAGAACAGGATAATATACACGCTCAACTATGCCCAGCTCAGCAGGGTCAAAGTCGACATAATTTGCTATATTAACCATCATATTAGAAAGAACTTTTACATTTCTCTCCTCAGTCTGGATCATTACATATGGAACTGCAGCATCCTGAATCGTGTCAGCGAGTTCTTCTGATACAACTGTACCTGCCTCAGCTATAACCTCTCCTGTACTAGGATCGATCGCATCCTCAGCCAGCACATGTCCTGCTATGCGGGCTTTGAGTGCAAGTTTCTTGTTGAACTTGTAACGTCCAACCTTTGCAAGATCGTATCTTCTTGCATCAAAGAACATGGCATTGATAAGACTCTCTGCATTCTCAACAACAGATGGCTCATCCGGTCTGATCTTCTTGTAAAGCTCAACCACGCCCTCTGAGTATGACTTTGCCGGATCCTTATTAAGACTCTCCATGATCTTTGGCTCCTCGCCAAATAAATCTATGATCTCCTGATCTGTTCCAAGACCAAGTGCACGGATAAGAACAGTTACCGGTACCTTCCTGGTTCTATCAACACGTACATAGAATACATCGTTGGAATCCGTCTCATACTCCAGCCATGCGCCTCTGTTAGGGATAACTGTACATGCATACAGTTTCTTACCAACCTTATCATGAGTTATATCATAGTAAATACCAGGTGAACGAACCAACTGGCTGACTATAACTCTCTCTGCACCATTGATAACGAATGTTCCTGTCTCTGTCATAAGTGGAAGATCACCCATGAAGATCTCATGTTCCGACATCTCCGGAGCATCCTTCACTCTGAGTCTGACCTTAACTCTGAGTGGAGCTGCATATGTTGCATCTCTCTCCTTACATTCCTCGATACTGTACTTCAAGTCATTCTTGCAGAACTGAAAATCTACAAATTCAAGACTATACTGACCAGAGTAATCAGTGATTGGAGAAATATCCCTGAACGCTTCCTTCAAACCGTCAGTTAAGAACCAATTATATGAATTCTTCTGAACCTCAATGAAGTTAGGCATATCCAGGACGTCCTTCTGTTTCGCATAGCTCATTCTGTAGCCTTTTCCAGACTTGACAGGACTAATTCTGTTCTTTTCCATCGACACATTCACCCCTTGGAATTTATTTTTATGCTTTTTAGGACAACCTTAAGTTATATAAGTGTTTCAAAGCCGTTTATCAGGCTATCATGGGGTGTTCGCACACGAACCCATAATAGTGACAGTATACTATACTATCAGCAAATGCAATATTTGTCAACTACTTTTTGGGATTTTTTTGAATAAAGAATAATATGTATCAATTACTGTTCAATACATATCACATATCATGTCGCGCGTATAACTTGACGACATATAGAATATATTTATAGAAAAAACCGGTCTGACGGCACTCGGATGCACCGCCAGACCGAATAGTATCTATTAGTATTACAAATCAGTAATTCAAATTACTTTAATGTAACCTTAGCGCCCTCAGCCTCAAGCTTTGTCTTAGCTTCCTCAGCCTCTTCCTTAGTAGCGTCCTCCTTGATTACCTTTGGAGCACCATCTACAGCGTCCTTAGCTTCCTTAAGACCTAAGCCTGTAAGCTCACGAACAACCTTGATAACCTTAACCTTGTTAGGACCAACCTCTGTAAGCTCTACGTTGAATGAATCCTTCTCCTCAGCTGCTGCTGCGCCGTCAGCACCTGCTGCTGCAACTACAACACCTGCTGCTGCTGATACACCAAACTCCTCTTCACAAGCCTTAACTAAGTCGTTTAACTCTAATACTGATAAACCTTTGATTACTTCAATAATTTCCTGAGTTGTCATTATGTTTTCCTCCATATAATATAATTTGTTATTTTGTAATGCATCTACACATCACTCTCGTCTCATGCAGATACCCTTTGTCCATGATATAGACAATCAATTGCCTGATAAGCAACTTCAGCGAAGTACTTATTAAGCCTCCTTCTGCTCTGCGATCTGCTTGATAACACGAGCGAAGTTTGCGATAGGTGACTGGATACTTCCAAGGAACTTGGAAATAAGAGTCTCTCTTGAAGGGATCTTTGCAATAACCTGGATTCCCTCTGCATCGTAGAATGTTCCTTCTACAACGCCACCCTTAAGCTCAAGAGCTGGGGCATTCTTTGCGAAGTCTGCAAGAACTCTTGCAGCTGCTGTAGCGTCTTCCTTGCAGATTGCAAGACCAGTTGGTCCCTCTAAGCAACCCTTAAGGCCTTCGAACTCTGTTCCCTCAATAGCGAAGTTAACCATTGTGTTCTTGTATACCTTGTATACAACACCAGCTTCTCTTAAATTCTTACGGAGCTGTGTATCCTGCTCAACTGTAAGACCACGATAGTCTACAACTACTGCAGTAACAGCGCCTTCAAGATTTGCCTTGATCTCTTCTACTATTGGCTTCTTTAACTCTACCTTTGCCATAATGCGCCTCCTTATTTTACTAATGACTGCACATTCAAGATATAAAAAAACTCTCATAGCCCTAAGACCTGAGAGTAGATTGTTAAATCAATTAACGATATCTTTCCTCGGTAGGTGATATTCATCTTACGCCTTCCGGCACCTACTGTCTTCGGCAGTTCATCGTTGCTTAATATAACACACTGCAATCGCAATGTCAACTAAATTTTTAAATTGTTTTCTCAACAGCATCTGCTATAGCCGATGCTATTGCCTCAAAATTATAATCATAAAGATAGTTGTCATAGTCGTTGTTTATAAACCCCGTCTCTATGAGCACCGCCGGCATCTTAGTTCTTCTCAGCACCGCAAGCCCCGGTCGTTCTTCCACGTTTATATTCCTGAACCCCAGCTTTTCCAGCTCACTATTGATGTTCTGCGCAAGCCTATACTTGACTCCACTCTTGTCATATACCAAAGTCTGTACGCCATTGTAGGTATTAGGCTCCGGCGAGGAATTCCGATGAAGTGATATGAAATAATCTGCTCCACTTTCATTTCCTATCTGTGCCTTTCTAACCGGTGCATCATATACATCTGTAGTCCTGGTATACTCCACGTCATAGCCACGCCTCTCAAGCTCATCTCCAAGTGCAAGTGCGAGATTAAGGTTGTCATTCTTCTCAAGACGTCCTTCATAGGATGCGCCGTTGTCATAACCGCCATGTCCTGCATCTATCATTATCTTTGCAGCCATAATATATAACCTGTTTTTTCTATAATATTATGTTAGATATGCAGATTCAAGAACTTCTATCAATCCTTAAACCAAAGATTCAGATCCACATCGCCATACACTCCGTCTACACTTCCAGATTCTGTGTACTGCCATCCAGTATATTTATATGGGAAATTCGGAACATTTGCATAGTGGGCAAGCCAAAGTTCATAGTCTCCAAGTCTGTCCATATCCAGACACTGTGCAAACATATTTCGACTAGCGTAGATCATCGGCGTATAACCTGCCGCCTTTATAGTCTCGCAAAATCCCACAACACCATCTGTTCTCTGATCTACCGTGGCATTATCGCCCCTCGCCTCATCGTCACCTATAAGTTCTGAATCAATAACTATAGGATATGTAACCTTCATTTTTCCTATCTGTTTGAGAACAAATTTCGCCTCCTCAACGCCTTCATCATATGTGATCGCCTGTGTGAAGAAATACAATCCAGTCGGTACTTTATACTTAATGACTGCAGCCTTGTTGTCCTCAAAACTTGAGTCGAGCATAAGCCCGCCCTCTGTGTATCCTCTAAATCCCACACGCAGCATGACAAAATCGATATCTTTGTTCCCCGACAGCGTCTCCCAATCTATATCTCCCTGAAATGTTGACAGGTCTACGCCAACAAGAGTGTCCTTTATATTGTCATCGCTGTAATGCATATAACCGTCATCACCGGTATAAAACCGCTCTGTATCCAGATTGTTCCTGGCAACCTTGTCACTTATCTTATACAACAACGCGTCTGGGCCAAGATCTCCAACATTAATATATGCTGTCGGTATATAATTCCAATAGTTATCATATATGCTGCTTGTTATCTCTGTGTCCTCTATCGTATAACCGGCCTCATAACTGAGCGCCGGCGATGCCTTTGAGCTTGTAAATCCCCACGCCCTGCCTATCACTATACCTATTATAAGTCCTGTTATCAAACATATCGTTCCGATAAGTATACACCAGTTCCTGGTAAACTTTTTCACCTGTATCGTATCCATAACAATATCATCTCTTTCTTTTGTCATATCTAGCCGTATAATCCCACTGTCTTTTCTGCTGTATTTTCTGTTTACACGCTTACCACATTTTTTTATTTTACCAGCGCATGCGTAATATGTCGTCTTAATTTTCCTGACATATGCAAAAACCGTTCAAGCAGTGACATCTCAGGTGCACTGACTTTATACAAGGAAATGCTCTGTACCAAGCCGCAAATGTATGATCTTGTCATATTTCTTCTTGATAGAATGTCTGAACCTCCTGCTCTCCTTTGGTGACAACATTTTCTCAAGATCGCCATCGCTGAATATCGTCTTATCACACAGGATCTTGTACTTTATATTCCAGTCATATATCAGACTTGTGCAGTTATCTATACTAAATCTAAGCATAGATCCCTTATTTCTTCCCAGAAATACACTAACGTTCCACATACGCTTTGCCACCGAATTCTTTGCATCGAACACGACCTCTGCCCCTGGGTATTTACGCCACACTGCATCTAGAAATCCCTTTAATCTCTCGTGGTCAAAATACTTTGTCATATCATATAATACAAACAAAACAGCTGTATCGCGTGGCTTTGATATCTGATCAAGCCATCTGTAATCGAATATATTCTCACCTATGTTCACCTCTCTGTCCCGGGTGTCCATGTATTTTCTTCGAAGTTCTATCCTCTCTGGATAATCTATGTTGTACCACCTGATCCTGCCATTGTCCACTCTCCCAAACATCGTATCAAGCTCAGCTCCGACATTAACTATTATTCCATCTGCGTATCTGTTGACGAAATTCCTCACCCGATCATCCATAGCCACCAGTCTTTCCATGATAACCATCCTGTCACGAAATGTATACTGGGAATTTCTGTTCTTATGTTCAATCCCTATCCTGTCTGCCAGTCTGATCGACTCAGAGTCCTCATACAGCTTTGGATACCTCTCTGCCATCATGGCTCTGCACCAGATGTCATTCTCTATATCAGCAGGCACAAAATCAGAGTCGCCTTTCACGCTCGCCACTATCTTCTTTATTATAGAGCGGCACTCCGGTATATATGGATGGTCAAAATAATCATGTACCACAGAATAATACTGGTAAAAATTGACTTTTGTATTGGTCCGTTTCACCTTATCATAAAGCTTTCGGGCATAGCAGTTCAGCATGTCTCCATCCACCGTAAATATAGCTATCTCGTCACATATATCCGTCAGATCTGAATACACTGGACTAGTCAGGTCAACTCGCCCAGCCGCCCCTTTCACCCAGTACTGACCGAGAAAACGCTTTATCTCCGGAGTATAATAATACCCATATGCAAACCTGTGCCTATCCCCCATCTCCTGCTCCAAATCCATGTCATTAAATTCTGTATCCAGAACCGGAGAACAGAGCACCAGCTTATCCGGTCTTCTGATACCGTTCTTCCAGAGTTGTAGCGCAACTGACAAGGCAAGACAACCGCCAGAAGAATTGCCCAACAACACTATACGGTCTGCCTCCTCCTTTTCACACAATTTTTCATATGCCCCAGACAGCATATCCACTGCCTCAGCCACTGAATGTTCCGGAGCAAGGGGATATACCGGAATAACTGCTCCATATCCTGTATTCTCAACGGTATCCAACACAAATTTCCACTCACTGTGACTCATCTGAGATACAAATCCACCTCCGTGAAGGAACATAAAATATTCCTTCACCGCCTTGTTCTTTGGTGTCACATAGAAACACATGCCGCCTTTCTCGAACACAGATCTTATGTTGAGCTTATTCTCATTGTATGCTGGCGGATTATAGTCCTGTTTTTTCTGCTGTTTTACCGCCAATTTGTATATATCTGAGGCTTTCATCCTCATATCATCAAGCATGATATGCCCCAGTTTTTCAAATGCCATGCTTAAATAATTCTGACTTCCCATTACTCACCTTTCCCATCAAACACCTGTCCATCTCATGCAATTATTTTTGCACATGTATGTAATATAATCAAGAAATGATTTTATTTCCTGTTGCATTATCGTCAAATTATGATATTATAATTGCGACAAGCATGGCAACTACGATTTTTCGCAGTGCTAATGCTTGTTTCATTGTAGACTGACCAGGCTGTCAGATTTTTTAGTGGCAGCAGAAAGGCAAAAGCTTATGAATATCACAATGTTAAAGAGCAAAATTCACAGAGCTGTCGTAACCCAGGCCGAACTCAATTACGTTGGGAGTATAACCGTTGATTCCGAACTTTTAAAGGCAGCCGGAATACTCGAGTATGAGCTTGTACAGATAGTCGATATAGAAAACGGCAATCGTTTTGAGACATATACCATTGCAGGTGAACCCGGATCAGGTGTTATGTGTTTAAACGGAGCCGCCGCTCGCCAGGTTCAGGTCGGAGATCACATAATCCTTATGTGCTACGCATCCATGACTCCGGACGAGGCAAAAGAGCATACTCCAAAGGTCGTTTTTGTAAACGATGACAATACAATTTCAAGGATAACTGATTACGAAAAGCACGGTGATCTGTTCAAATAAGTCTTAATAGACAATGGGCAATTTGCTATGGCGTTAAACAGCGGCAGTCCATATATACTGTAAACATGTATATATGGACTGCCGCTGTTTTATATCAAACTTACTCTTCTCTCAATAAACGCTCACAAAGTTTTGCCATATCTGGTTTCTCCAGCATGATGTCTGCCTTTATATTTCTTTCATCATCATCATCCGGCGAAATATTGGAATGGATATAACAGGTATGCAGTCTCACCTGCTTTGCTGCCATTATATCACACACCGCATCATTCCCAACCATTATCGATCTGTCGGGGTTGATATGATTCCTATCCAACATCTGCTGATAAAAAACCGCATCAGGTTTCATCACTCCAAAGTCAGATGACAATGATATATCAGTGAAATATTCCTCTATTCCAAGCTCCCGTATCTCCGGTAAAGTAAACACGCTCTGTGCATTTGACAGCACATAAAGTTTTTTTCCGGAATCCCTAAGTCTGCCCAGCATCTCCTTAACTCCACCATATAATCTTATATATTCCGTGGATGTTTTTCTGAACTCCTGAGCTGCCTTAACTGTAAGTTCCGCGCACGTTTCCGCATCTTGTTCCTTTTTCTTTGTGAGTTGTTCAAATACATCTAGTATCTGTATCTCCGGGAATTTGAACTTTTTCTTTGCCATAGCCTGCTCTGCACGTCTGACCTGGCTCTTATATCTTGATCTAAGTCCCGCAGGATTGTATTTAACACCGTTTTCAGCATAGAATTCGCACATATGTTTCCATACCGCTATATTCTCCTCATCAGTGTGTATATCTATAAGCGTTCCGTATAGGTCAAATATTATATTGTCGTACATTCTGTTCCCCCTAGTAAATTCTGTTCAACGTCTGAATGCTATATTCCTTCTCTGTAACCCGCTCTGATTCCACCTATATATTTGGCTCTTGTCCTAGCCATGACCACGCGCGCTCCGCCGACCATGCTGTGTTCCGCCCTTACTGGAACTGCCACAGGTGCCAGATGCATTCCTATTAGTGTATCTCCTATATCTATTCCCGCCTGTGCCTGAATATACTCTATCGCAACTGGTTCCTTCATGTCCGCATAAGCCGCAGTTGCAAACGAACCTCCAGCCTTAATCTGTGGAACAACATTAACTATAGGTATTCTGTTCTCCTTGGCATATGCCTTCTCCACGATGACAGCTCTGTTAAGGTGTTCACAGCACTGGGCTGCCATATATATTCCCGTTCCTGTAAGTTCATCAAGTATCGCACTAGCTATGCATTTGCCTATTTCCTCACTGGAAAATGAGCCTATTCTCATATTGGCAACCTCACTGGAAGAACATCCTATGACAAGCGCATCCCCCAGCTCAAGATTTGCCACCGCAAGAAGATCTCTCACTGCACCGCGCACCTCCGGCTCTATCTCTGCCAGATGTCCGAAATGTTCTGTGGATACTCCCTGTCCCTTCGGTTTCAAACCTCCCTGAAAGACGTTCTCAGCTATTGTTTTCTGTTCACCTTCCGTATCCAATACGGATGTTTCTCCAGCATCAGTTACACTGACATACTCATCCTTGTCTATGGATACCGGAACCCCTGTCTTTCCAAGCACTGTCACGCCACCATACCATGTACTGTCAACTTCAAGAATATCTCCCACATTGTACTCCATTGAATACTCGTCCTTTTTCTGTACTATTTTTACCTTCATTATATCTTCCTCTTTTCCATTCTCATTCATTACATGCGTTTTATTATTTTATATAGAAGAGAGCCATACATTTCTGTCATGACTTCCTCATATTCCTGCTTAGTAACATATTCTCCATATGTGAGCATTTCATATGTGACGCCAGCCTCCCTCACCTGATAATCAAGCAGATCCATACCATTCCTGTTGTAAAACGCCTTTCTCCTACATCTTTGATCATAGTTTGGAGCATCTTTATCAAGGGGCTCTATATTAAGAAACATTTTTGTATTTTTATATTTTTGATGCACACATCTGAGTATCTCTGAGCCATAGCCACCATCTCTGGCATCTTCTGCTATCGCAAGAAACATCAAAGTCTTCACCCTGTCATTTCCTATCACATAGATAAGTCCAACAAATCTATCTCCATCAAGCACCGCACAGAACTGAGCTTTCCCCTGTCGGCATCTTCTTGTCAGCATCCACATCGGCGGTCTCTCTTCCCTTGGAAACGCTGAAATAAACAACTGTCTGACCTGCTTCTTATATTTTTCTGCATTTATAAATTCCAGTTTCATTTTTATTCCTCTACATACTTGATCGTGATGTCTCCGGAATCTGTGGTTACAACACAATTTCCATTATGATTTTCTGATATTTCAGGTATATTTATGTCTCCGCTCTGCGTGCGTGCAGCAATCCTTTTGGACGATAAAAGTGTAGCGTTTATGTCTCCCTTTATCGAATCGAACACAAATGTCGGACTGTCACAGCCCTCCACATATATGTCTCCTTTTTGAGATTTGTAAGCAGATGTACTGTTTGCAAACAGGTTATATCCCTCAAACTTTCCATCACCGACGCTGAACCGAAGATTGTCCGCTGCGACATTTATAACCGAAAGATCCCCACTATTTCCATCATAATAGAGATTTCTCACGCTCATTGTTGCAAGACTCACATCGCCAGACTCACTGGCAAGCCTCACCGTATCCGCCTTGACATTCACAAGATAGAGATTTCCTGTTTTTTCGGTCACCTCCAGGTTCTGACATCTGAGCGACTGACTCGCCGAAATCTGGCCTGAACCAGACACCACACTTATTTTATCATATTGCCTTGACGGCAGTTCAACAGTTATATAGGGATCTTCCCCAAATCCTATATCCGAGCCAAATGTTCTCTCATCATCACAAGTTATCACCAGGGTATCATCCTCAACATACACTGAATGTGTCACCTGATCTGAATCATAATAATATACATGACATTTTCCATCTGATGACGACTGAAGATTCACATCCATATCATTTGCCGCCTGTATACTTATATTGTTAAACAGCTCTTTTATATCAGCCGTCTTTTCCTCATATGAACTCTTTGCATTCGCCTTTTTTTCTTCTTTTATCTCCCTGCCTGCTTTATATCCCAGTACCGCCGAAGTCACTGTTATGCCTGCTATAGCGCATACGACAAGAATTATTATAGCACGCATTATCCATTTGGCTGCTTTCAATATCCATACCTCCGTTCTTTTCCATTATATATACAAAACGGCTGTAATGCAAACTTCCTTTGGGGACGGAGGTACCTGACCCCATACGCAGATCGGGGACGGAGGTACCTGTCCCCTCCGTCCCCCCGTAGCTGTCTATATAAAAAAAGATCCCCGGAACACAATTCTGTGTCCGAGGACCTTTTTCAACTTATGTTTATCATAATTTGTATTTTATTGTTACTTATTCACCGTAACGCCCTTTGGCGTGCTCCATACTGAATAGTAAGTTTTCTTGCCAACGGTCTTGTAACTTCTAACGCTCACGTAGTATCTCCTGCCCTTTGTGAGACCTGTTATATTCTTCGCCGTGCTCCTGCCGCCTGCCATCTTTATCACTTTTGCTCCGGACATGTTACTCTTAAGTGAGTATCTTATCTGATATCCTGTAGCTCTTGTATTTGCCGCATATACTATCCTGACTGTCCTCTTAGCAGTGTTTGCCATCTTGATACCTGATGGCACTGCCATATAGTATGAAGTAACGCCCGCACTTGCGGCTGACTTAACCGTCACATTGCCAAGTGTTCTTACTGCTATGACTTTATACGTGTACTTGACACCATTTGTCTTGGCCTTTGTATCTACATATCTTGCAGTTTTCTGCTTAGCCGTGATCTTGGCGCTCACAACACCTGCTTTTGCATACCTTCCACCGTTTACACTTCTATAAACTTCATAGCTGCCCGCATTTGCAGAGAGTGACCACGTAACCGTTGTTCCCGTTGCCACGGTCGCAAGCTTTGTTATCTTAGGTGTCGCAGGAGCTGCAAATTTCTTGATTGCAAATTTTCTGGTCACCGTTCCTGCATAATTGCCCTTGAACGTGATCTTTGCCGTAGCGGTTCCTACATTAGTATTATTTGTGTATGTCACTGTGTAATTTGATGCTGCGATCACCTTGCCATCTGTATCCCTTACTGTAACTGATGGTTTCTTAGCCTTTGTGTCATAGGTGTAAGCCTTGCACGAAAGAGTAACAGTATTTATCTGTGCTATAGGTTTCTTTTCAAGATAGTACCATCCGTCTGAGTCTGTCTTAGAGACTGTTGTATATCCATCTTCACTACATGTTGCTTTCTTCAGTACTGGAGTGTACTCATAACTTGCCTTGCAGTTTCTGCTCTCAGGGTAAAAACAGATATAATAAATCTTTCCCTTTTGAAGAACTGTATTATTCTCTTTGAATTCAAAATTCGGATTGCCGTCCTCACAGATTCTTATTCTTTCAGGCAGATTGTCTCCTTCGTGTGAGAACATACATAAATCACCAATATATCCATCCTCGCCAGCCACATATCTGAATACATACTGTCCCGCATGTGTGAGGAGCTTTTCTGCGCCTGTATAAGATTCCGCTTTGCTAAGTGGCGTAAATGGAATTTCCATCTCGTCTGACATATCGCCGACAGTTACCTGTGCTGCAAGTCCCTTGTCCCCATTCATTGAAAGCTTTACATCAACGCCATCGACTTTACCAACTCTGTCCGCATCTATCGTTCTGACAACACCATTCTCATATGTCAATTCATAATTTAAGAATTTTGACATATATTCCAGATAGCCTGTTTCATCATCCAGATAAATATTATAAATCGGAGCATCAAATCCTAACACTTTAACATTTGTTATTTTGCCTTCCGGTGCGTCACATTTTTCTATCATTGTCTCTATTGAACCGGCAATGTTCTGATTTTCGACTATAAACTGAAGTTTGTAATACTGTCCCTTCTTCAGTTCACACATCATCTCAAATGAATTATTATCATCTCCCTGAACAATACTTTCCTCCGCCATATCCTTGATATAGCCATATGTAAGTGCCTTAGCCTTTACACTTACTTTGTACATTCCTGTCTCTTCAGGAACAAATACCCTCTCAAGATTGTGTCTCCATTCTGTTTCATCGTATGAAATCTTCACCTTCTGGTTTACTTTTATAGGCGTAAGCTTATCATATATATTTGGAGCAATACTAATCGTCAATGTACAATCATCAACAGCCCCCCAGTCTAACCACATATCAACTATGTATTTTTTGCCTTTTTCCAGATATTTCTTCATGATCACCGGAGTTGATCCATCCCACTCATCTAAAAGTGCTGCCTTTGCAAGCTCTTGGTCAGTGTCTGAATACAAAACGCAATTTTTCTCTGTGTCTGCCTGTTTGGTATTCATTGAGAACATATAATATCCATCTTCCTCTGGGACGAAAGTCAATGATCTTATATTTCTTTCTTCAATATTTACGGTCTTCTGTCCAAGAGATATCTCTTCCGGATATGAAAATTCCAGATTAACTACCGGATTATCTACAACAGCAAAATTATCTCCACAATTCTTGTTTATGTACGCATAGTATGTATGACCTGCTCTCAATCTGCTATCAGAGTTATATGAAGAAACAACGCCATCCTCATAGGCATAATAAAATTCTGGGGACATTCCCTCGCCCTGACCATCAACGCTGATACTTGCATATCCCGGATGAGGCATAACAAATTTGCAATATTCATTTCCGATCACATTTGTCTTTCCCTCATTAAGGATCGTATAGTCATAATCATCTATAGATGCAAACTCGACCGGACAACTGCCAAGTTCTACATCATCTGCATAATCACAATTCCACACAACCGAAAGTTTCTCATTGGTACCACTCGTCCCCACCAGGCCTTCAAACTCTCCGCAATCAAACCAGCCTTCAGGTTCAATATTATACCAGTCATGCAGAATAATACCATTTCCATAGCCATCGACACATTTTGCAGATTCGCCAAAATCAATTTTGCAGCTACTGTCATCCTCGTATTTTACATCAACAGAAATGTATGGCCATGCATAACTTCCCTCTTCAGTAAAGCCATTCTTTAAAAACTTCTTCGAAATCGATAAATTAACACTTACTGGTTTTTTCTGCTCTACCAAACGATATGTAATGCTATTTTTCTCCCCTGCTGCAGATGTTTTTTGAAACTTAAATGTATATTCTTCTCCTCCGTTCAAATCCACATAGTACGAAGGTTTCTTAGTGTCATA
>URJU01000014.1 GCA_900548315.1 uncultured Coprococcus sp.
CTTCTTGCCATAAAAATAACCTCCAAACTGAGTAATTTTATCTTACATCAGTTTGGAGGTTTTCCGCCATATTCTGCCCTGTGTTGCCCCATTCTGCAAAGGTATGCATTATCAATACGTGCCCACCCCTACGATGCTTAGCAATCTGTTATTACTTGTCAGTTATAAATGTGTTATATATTGCCTTTATGGCTGTCTCAAAATCACTGTTCTTTACTCCGATTATGATATTCAGCTCTGATGAACCCTGGTCTATCATCTTTATGTTGATGCCTTCCTTTGCAAGTGCGCTGAACAACTTGCCAGCTGTACCACTTGCTGACTTCATTCCACGGCCTACTACAGCTATAAGTGCAAGTCCTGACTCAATCTCAACTGAATCCGGCTCTGCAAGTCTATGGATGGCAGATATAACTCTCTGTTCCTTGTGTACGAATTCATCAGCATGAACTACGATAGTCATCGTGTCAATACCTGATGGCATATGCTCAAATGAGATATCATTCTCCTCAAATGCCTGAAGCACCTTCCTTCCAAATCCTATCTCTGAATTCATCATAGCCTTTGTAATAAAGATTGTACAGAAATCCTTCTTACCTGCAATACCTGTTACAACATAATCCTGCTTCTGGCAGGTACTCTCAACTATCCAGGTTCCTGCGTCCTCAGGCGCATTTGTGTTGCGGATATTGATTGGGATACCACAGTGGCGTACAGGGAATATCGCATCCTCATGGAGAACTGATGCACCCATGTATGAAAGCTCACGAAGCTCTCTGTAAGTAATATATTTGATCGGCTTTGGATCTGGAACAATACGCGGGTCAGCTACAAGGAAACCCGAGACATCTGTCCAGTTCTCATATACATCGGCTCTGCTTGCCTGTGCGACGATCGAGCCTGTTACATCTGAACCGCCCCTGGAAAAAGTCTTTACCTTGCCATCCTTGCCAAGTCCATAGAATCCTGGAACAACCGCATGCTGTGCCTTGGCAAGTCTCTCACCAAGTACCTTCTCCGTCTTATAGCTATTGAGGTTGCCCTCTGCATTGAAAAAGATAACCTCTGCAGCATCTATAAATTCAAAGCCAAGATATGCAGCCATAATCTTACCATTGAGGAACTCTCCTCTTGATGCCACATAGTCTAGTGTGCACATTGGAACCGAATTGGTAAGATCCTCCAACTGCTTTGTAATCTCCTCAAAATCCTTATCAAGTGAAAAATCCTTAATCTCAAGGCCTGTGATGATCTCATCATATCTGGCCTTGATCGCCTTCACTTCCTCTGTGAAATCATTCCCTGCCTTCGCAGTTTCATACACATGAAGGAGCATATCTGTTACCTTTGTATCATCTGAAAATCTCTTTCCAGGTGCAGAAGGAACAACGTATACACGGCTCTCATCTGATGTGATGATTGCTCCAACCTTTTTAAACTGCTCTGCACTTGCCAATGAACTTCCGCCAAATTTTACTACCTTTTTCATAATTCCACTATTTCCTTTGCCATATTCTTATTTGAATGTCGTTCTTCTTAAGATTCGCTGGCGAATCTTGCCACAAGCTGCCAGTCAGCTCTGCTGACATATATCATATCAGCGGCTCAGCAATCCTCACGAAGTGTATATCTCTGTCGAAAATAGAGTCCAGACTGAAATATAAAACATAAAAATACACATGCATTTTATACGTCTTTTGGCAATATAGCAAGAGAATTTTAGTTTTCGCTATTAAAAAGGCAATATATACCGGATTTGTTCCTATCGGCACCATTCTGTGCAATATTATCTTTTCCCAGTCAAGCTACTTCTCCTTATCCCGATTCTCCATATAAAACACCTTTCCTTTAGCCCTGAATGGAAGTCTATTGTCATTCGGAATAAGATATGCGTGCTCACGTCTGACCTTGAGATCATCCTCTATGTATCCGTCCGTGATGATGAGTATAGGTCCAGACTGTGGGAAATCTTTTGCCCGCTCCAGTGTATCCACACCCGGCTGAAGAACTGTGCCACCACGGCCGGTAACTTCTACGCGGCCAGCGATGTCCTCCGGAGCCATATAGCCGACGTCCGCAGCCTCCGCATCACAGAAAATTATCCGCACATTTTTCACAATTCGACAACAAAGGGGCTATTCATCGTTTTGCATCGATTTATACGAATTTATTTTCTCACCCACCTGGCATAGAGTTTCCTGCTGCCGGTGCTGCCGGCTGCAATCTTCGTAACCTTTTTCTTGAATTTTGGATCGCTGTACCACCCTTTGAATGTATAACCCTTTCTGACCGGATTCTTCAAGACTATAGTCCTGGAAACAATGGTATAACCGGCTGGATTCGACCGGCTGTTTGTCCCCCTGCCAAGACTGTACTGGATCTTATACTTTACCAGTTTCCACCTTGCGTATAATGTCTGATTCTTGGTGGTCCTTACAACCGAACTGCTGCCAATCCTGCTGCCGCCACTCTTTGATGTATACCAGCCTGCAAATGTATATCCCCTTCTGGCCGGTGTCGGCAGTGCTCCGTAAGTTTTTCCACAAATGACTATCTTACTTCCGGAGCTCACACGACCTCCATTTGGAGCAAATACTATTCTCACACGCTTTACTGGGTTCGTGTATTTTGCAGTAAAAGAAAGCTTGGTGGATGTTCCTGCCACTCGCAATGCAACTTTTTTACTTCCTGCCTTCCACGTCATCTGATTTAAGGCATATGCGATAATCCCATTTTGAATACCCGAAATGCTCGGCGGATATGAGGCATTGTCAGTGCTGACTTCAAATTTGGTTTTACCTGCATTGAGATTTTTCTGAATCCTGTCAGCGTAAACCCGCGCCCACTTTGCGGCATCTCCGTTCCTAACAAAATAGTTATCTGCCAGACTTGTGGAACGTGCAACATAACCGCTTGCCGTATAAATCTTATTATGACCGTCGTGTGCCAACGCCATGAGTTCATCCGTCAGTCCAAAATACAAATGCGTAGGATCAAAGTTATAATAATTGTCCTTTGTATCATCCCATGTACAGTCCACCTGATACCATTTGCCATCCAGTTTCATGGCATTCCAGGTATGTCCATCATAGGTATCCCTTGTCTCAGCATTTGTTATACCGGCTGCAGTAAGCAGTTTTGAATATGCACTCTCATATGCTTGACATGTGCCCAATCTTCGTGTCAGTGCACTCTCTGCCGAAGACCATTTCAGGGAATGATCATAATCAAGCTGCTGCAACAGCCAGTCATGCAGCCACAATGCCTTTTCATAGTCTGAACCATCAGTCTCCTTACTGCACTTTTTTACCGCAGCATTCACAATGTCACCCACGCTCGGATAAGCCCTGTCAGATACCTGTATATTTGTGCTCACACGCATATAATAGACACCTGACGTTTTATCCATTACATAAAACCTGAAGTTATAGATTCCCGAAGCAGTCATTGTGAATTCAAAGTCGTGAGATTCGCACTCATCTGTGTATTGAATCCACGATCCGCGGCTTGGATCCGCCACGGATTCAAAGCTGTACTCACCCGGATCGGAATAACTCGGTGCATCCATTCTGAACAAATACCGGCCACTGCCACCATCCGCTGAAACGTGGAATGTTGTATCCTCCCCTAATTTGGGTTCGTTCCATTCAACCTTCAATGCTACACCATTTTGAGGGTCACTTTCAGCACTGTATCTATATTCCATATCGCCTGTCTGAATACTTATCGATGAATTCTCAGATTCTTCCTGAGCATAACTTATTACCCTGATCATCGATACACCTGTCATCACCAGTATTAATGTCAACATAAATGTTGCTAATTTCCTTTTTATCATAAGCAATACCTTGAACCTTTCTTAATATCAAAATAACATCGCTGCATATCAACCTCTTAATATATCCAGCATAACAGAAACACCATTTTTTTGCCACAAAAACCCCGCTGCAGAGTATTTCTGCATCGGGGTTTGTTGACCGGTTCAAATAACAACCTTACCTGATTTTCGCACTGACAAGCCTGCTGTAATCAGAAGCCACAACAGCCTTTCCAGCCTTCTTGTTAGCAACAACCTTGAAGTAGTATATCTTGCCGCTTGAAAGCTTTTTGATGTCTGCGCTGTTTTTGATAACAGTGAGCTTTTTGAAACCGCTGTTTTTGTTTGTGCTGTAATATACGGTATAGCTGTTTGCACTCTTAACCTTTGTCCAGCTGATCGTTGCCTTTTTATTTCCTGCCTTGACCTTGACCGATGTCGGCGCGGAAAGCTTTGTTGCGGTCTGAAGCTCCTTTGATACGAGAGAAAAAATCTTTTTGCCGTCAATCGTCTTATAGGCTTTGACAACAATCTTGTACTCCGTACCCTTTGAAAGCTTTTTAAATGTGATAGGGCGTTTCGTTGTGTCAACACACTTGACAAGCTTTTTGCCCTTGTAAAGGTATACTCTGTATCCGCTTGCACCGACAACACTTTTCCAGGAAGTCATGATTGAATTTGTGGTCTGCCTAACAGCGATCTTGCTAGTCGCGGCGGGAAGAATGTTGAAACTCAGCTTTTTGCTGCCGCTGTAATTGCCCTTGAAGGTAACGGTTACGATCGCCTTGCCGATATTTTTGTTTTTGCTGTAAGAAACGGTGTAATCTGTTCCGTTCTTAAGCGTTTTTTTGTTCGCATCCTTAACGATGACCGAAGGTTTCTGCGCCTTTCCGTTATATGTGTACGCCGACTTTGGCAGCGCAACTGACTTAATTCTCGCTATCGAAATTGTTGGTTCTATCTTACTGCAAACCGTGCACTTCCTGATAATCTTGCCATTTGAGGTAAGAGTTGCCTTGACAACAGACTTGGAGTACTTATGACCAAGAGCCTTGACTTTTGTCTGAGCGACTATAACGGTGTTGCAAACCGAGCAGTGCTTACCTTTGGTGAGACCTGTCTTTGTGCAGGTTGCTTTAATTTCGTTATCTATAACCGCATTATGTTCCTTACAGGAGATGTTAACTATGCAGTCTTGACTTTCTGAATTAGTGATATACGGTGTAACATCGTAGGTTTTGCCTTTTTCAAGTCTGACTTCGGTAACTTTGCCTTTATCGTTACTAGAGACGGATTCACTAAGCCGGTTATTCTCAACAAGGTTTACTTCTGTTCCCTGAATATTTTCGCTGCCGAGATTTGACGAAGTTATGGTGATAAGATAAACCTTCGTTTCCGTCGGAGTAAAGAAGTAAGCGGTTTTGTTTTTACAGGAATTGTCGCCGTAACCTATTTTGGTCGGGTTAACATATTGATTGCAGTTTTGGCAGTATGTGCCATTACATACAAGGCTCTGGTGCTGCTTCGGAATGACTTTCTGAATTGCATACCCACAGCCTGTGTGTTTGCAGTGTCTGGATTCCCTTCCATCTTTGTCGCAGGTTGCCGGCCAGTCAACCGTATAGGTGTCGCTCAAATCGTGTCCAAGTGCTGGCAGTTCGGTGTAACCCTCATAATATCTGCAGTCGAAGCACTTATAGCCGACCGTTCTTCCCTTTCTGATGCATGTTGCCTCTTCAGCAGGGAGAGTTCTGCCAAACTGATGCTCCTGGAAGCTTTCAAGAGCATCACACTTTTTACAGTACTTGTAGTGACCAAGAAGTGATGTCCTTTTCTCTAATTCAGGCTCAGAATCGTGACAGGAGGAGATAATTTCTATATCCGCATCCAAGTTAACAAAGTCAGGCCAGGTATTGTATACCCTGGTACCGTTGTGCATAATAACATAGTTCGGCTTTTCCAGAGATTGTGATAGAACTATGTCATAGAAATGAGGAGGCTGGCCACCGTAATAGATTGAATTTACATTTCCCTTTTGTCCAATATAACAGCCGCCAAGTCTTATTTTTCTGCTGGATGGGGTGTTTTGGAAATATATTGTGCTGAACGGCTGTTCATTAAGAAGCTGATTTGAAATTACTTCTATTTCTGAGTTTCCTGTTATTGTAACATTGCCCTGCGGCTCCGGTCCGTATGAATATATACAAGACGGGACGCGTGCATTATTCTGAATAAGAGTACCGGTGATATAGAGATTGTTTATATCATTGAAGGAAATAATGTGGTGCTTATTCTTATCGTTTAAATAAGTGTCACTTCCGGATTGTGCAGTAAGAGTGAGATTATAGTTGATAAACTTCCCTGCTTTTCCAAGAATATTCACATCTGCGTTTGGGTTATTCACAGTGATCATTGAAGTTTCGTTGGCTGTTGAGTTAAAGATTATCTGTCCGCCGGACTGGGTTGTGGTAATTGTGAAGTCGGTGTTTGCCTTGGAACCCGAAAAAACCACAAACAGATCCCTTGTCTCCTCGTCTGAACGAATATCTGTTGTAACTTTCAGGGTTTTTCCGTTCAAGTCAAGGGTGATTTTTCCAGGATAGCTAACTGTGATTTCGGAATACCACTCCTGCTCATCCTGATAGCTCCAATCGCCCGGAACTTGCTCTTCGTAATCTATGTTGTTTTTGAGAACAACAAGCTTATCGGGTGGGGTTGTCTCGTTTGAGGTGGCTTCAAGAGCTTTTTCTAGCTCAGCAAAGTTGGTTACATAGGTTGTGTTTTCGTCAACCGAATAATTGTCCGCTGCCGAAACAGTGAATACTGATGCCCCGAGCATCAGTATGACAAGTGTTACGACAGTCAAAAGTTTTTTCTTTTTGCTCATAGGTTTCCCTCCTTTTTTAAATTAATAATATGTAAATGTTTCCATTTTTCACCTTAATCGGCAATGCAGAATTTTAACAGGATTCAGATTTTTATTTTCCACTTTTCGCTATCTCCGTGAAGGGTATAACCGCAATAAGAACAGCATCCGTTTTCATCGGGCAAGAATGTTGCTCCGCAGCTAGGACATTCCTTCTCAGCAAAGAATTCACCGTCAGACTTTCTTTTTTCTGGATATCTTGCCCTTTGCATGGTCAGTTTCTTTTTGAATTTTTTTGTAAACGGTTTCCTATTTTCAGGAAGAAAGGTTTTTGTTCCATAAACTTCAGACTTAACCGTTGTTATTTCATCTGTGTTAGAGACTTTTAAAAGCTTGATCGTGCCAACACTGAAATCAAGCAGATCCCTGTCATTTTCATTTTTACTGAAGTATTCGTTTAAGCAGGATCTGAGGTAGTTCTCTGAATATCCTACGATCTTTTTCGCTAAATTGTCTTGTTTAACTTTTCCACAAATAATAGGTGTAACAATCGTTCCAAAAGCAAGAATCGCTGCACCGACACCGGCCGCAAGGGAAATCTCCGTATCCTCGATCAAGTATAAGCATAGAAAGACACTTAAGAAAAGTATGAAACCGGACAAAAGAAGCTGTAAAAATCTTTTCATATTTGTACTGATTGTTTCATAAATCTCAAACGATTCGGTCTGCCAATCGTAAAACTCGTTTTTTATAACGGCGCCGCAATATTCACAGGTAACCTGCTGACTGTTCAGCTTGACTCTTGCACCGCATGATGGGCAGGTTATTCTCAACATATCGTGATAATAGCTTTTCTTATTCTCTTTTTGATCTGTACGGCGAACGTGTCTCGACTGAAGTATTCGGAGATATGAATTTTTACGGTATATCTCATGCTGAACCCTGTTGCCTTGCATTGACTCGAAACGCTCCAGGGTGCTGCACTTCAAAACCGATTCCCGCCATTCTCTGCCATCATCGTTCCACGTTTCAAAGTTATTTTTAGGAATGGGAACAACATCCGTAACGTAAATTTTGCGGCATAGCTTATTCTTATTAAGTACGTCGATCTGACTGACGATTTTTTTTCGAAAAGCCAGGTCCATTCTTGCCGTAAGAAGCTTTTGATCCGCTTTTCCAAGCGGAATCAGCACTCTTTCAAATGCTTTTCTTATATCCTTTCGGATTTTCGAATCCTGTAGAGGAGTTTCCCTTTTTGCCAGCAATCTTTCCAGCTTAGCTTTTTTCAAATTCTTGGGAAGATATTCCGAAAAATCCATTACAAGTATACTTTTACCGATATAGAATGTACATAATATAGCAAAAGCGGCTGCAATGCACAGCGATACTGATAAATCCATAAAATCACCTCTGATTTATTCCTTGCTGACCACTTCGTTTTCGCTCTTCTTTTTCCGTTTGTCTTTTACAATGTCACATATCATTATAACAACGAGGAACAAGCCAAAAGGGATCGCCGCGCAATAGAGAAGGAAATCAACGGGATTCCCCTCTGGGGAAAGCTTGTAATTTCCCTTTGTAGTTTTATAGACCTCTACTTTTATTGTATCGCCTTTTCTCAATTTATCGTATGTGTATCCTTTTGCGATATCTCTTGACCAAACGCGTTCTTCGTATTTTCCTTTATAGGTCTTTCCGTCAATTTCATATGAAATTCTGAATTTATATGTTGTATAATCTACATCGCCATTGTCATCCTTACTATCGTAGGTTGAAAAGTCAACAATAACAGCGGTAACTTTCCGTATATCAGTTGAGGCTGCATATTCTTTCTTTTCAATTCTGCTTGTGACAATTCCGAAGACACCCACAACCATCGATGCTATGCCGACGACCATAATAAATATGGTCATTTTAATGTCCTCTTTTTCTTTTCTTTTACTCATAACAAGTCCTCCTTTCGCAATCAGGACTGTGCCCGAAAGAGTTCAGGCACAGTTCCCAATTTTAAGCCATATTTATCTAAAGGCTGTCAAGAAGTCCTGTCTATTTTTTTTGAATAGGATTTCCGTCTTTGTCAGTGAATTTGCCGGTAAGTATCTTTATCAGATCAACAAGTACACCGATTCCAAAAACGCCGGCGGTAAAAAGATAGAGAATGCCTGTTCCGACTTTACCCGCATAGAAACGGTGGCCACCAACTCCGCCGAGGAAAAGGCAGAGAAGAAGGGCTACAAGCCAATCCTTTTCCGTCTGTCCACTGCCGTTTACACCAACGGGTGCTACATAATCTTCAACCTGCTCGCCGTTGAGTATCTTTTTAACATTTTCGGTCACCTCATCAAGATACTCACCTCTTTGAATAGGAAGATTAGCTACTCCGCTTACACCTTTTTGAATTACGCTGTTTTTGTCAACTCGCATACCATTGACGGTTGTTGTGTTCTCCTGGATGTTTGCCATGACTTTAATTTTGTTGCCATCCTTAACAAAGACCCAGACCGTAACGTCGAGGTTCGGTTCTTTCTCAAAGGAAATGCGCTTTCCAGGGATACCCCCTTTGATTTTGAAAGGCATTTTAAAAGCCGAAGCATGTGTGTTAAGCTTTTCGTATACGTCTTCAATTGTAGTTGTATAAGAGAGTTCAAACTCCCTTGGGGCTGTTGCAGTTGCCATTGATTTAATATCTACCATATTTTTTCCCTCCTTTTTTTCTTTTTTCCCTTTTTTATTTTATTATTTCGTGCTTTAACTCACACGGTAAGTTATGTGGTTGTTTATCCTTTTCCGAGCACCTCCCATTTGTCGTTCAAGGAATCATAATAATATATGAGGTTGTCACATACTCCGTAATAACGTTCTCTGACAAATTGTTCGTCTCTGTCTGTGCCGAGTGCAAAAATCCAACACGACCGTCCCTCAATTTCATCAATCTGGCCCGTATACTGTACACTCATACCCATGCTTATGTAGTATTGCACCTCCTGAGATTCCAAAAGGATTTCCCTTGCTATTGCTACATTCTTATCCTCGGACTCACCATTGTAGCCATAATCGGTATACATTGAAAAATCATAGTAATTTCCATCAACAAGCTGCCCATCCATTCCTGACAGCATCGGGAATACCGAAAAAGAAACGTTTCCTTTTTTAAAGCTCAGAGATACATTTGAATGTATTTCACTCTCATTGCAGCGCAGTAAAAAATAATCAATTCCGTTTCCGTTGTAATTATAGAGTGCATTGTCAGTATTTACAGAATATTCACCATTATCGGTTATTTCCGCACGATAAACGGACACACTGTATTTTGTATCGGCAATAACTACCGCATAAAGCTCCGCACCGCCCACATTTACAAGGGGCGCACCGCAGAGAAAATCATATTTATCCGCATACTGACTGTCTTTTACGAAATTTAGGATTCCTTCCTCATCAGCCTCGTAACCAACATAACCGATATAGGCAATCCCAACCGATTCTTTATTGTCAAGAATTGTATTTTGAAGTTTTGATAAATCGGTATCTTTTTGCACAGTTGCCTCTGTGGTTGCCTCTGTAGTTGTTTCTGTAGTTGCTTCTGTGGTCGTTTCTGCAGTTGTCTCAATGGTTGCTTCTGTGGTTGTGGTGGTTGTTTTGTCTTCGGTCAGATTATAATCATCTGGCGGGGGTACCGCACATCCAGAAACCAAGGCTGGCATAATTAAAACCATCAACAGGGTCATAATGTATTTGTTATATTTCAACATTCATTGCTCCCCCCTTTCTACTGCAACTATAGTCTTACACATTCTATTGTACGGATTTTTTGAGGTCTGTCACTGGCACAAGTGCCAGTAACAGAAAAAACTATTTTCAAACTTCTTTGACTTTGGGACATAAAAACCCCTTGACCGTGTCAGTCAAGGGGTTCATTTACTCTATTCGTCTTTTAAAGTGGTCACCATGAGCTTGTTCTCAATAGCTGTCACAACCAACGCTTCTCGATTCTCAAAGCCACCTTTTTCAACCATATCGTCTAGGTTCCAGCGCACACCGTTTTTGGAGATACCCAGTTTATCGGCAATCTCCTGGTATGTAAAGCCCTTTATGTATAAGCGGAGAATATCAAGCTGTCGGGGCGAGAATGTATCGGACATTGTGCCTTCCATTTCAATTGCAGGAGAGGTGTCAGGAAATACTTTTTCGCCTGCAAGGGTACGCCTTATCACACTTATCAGCTCCTCTGTGCCGTGGTCTTTATACCACAGACTGTCTGCTGCACCTGTCTTTGCTCGTTCCAATACCTGCGGGTCGACAAGCGAGGTTACAATTACTATTTTGATATTCGGAAAAGCCTTTTTTATACGTTTTGCGGCGGCAAGACCAGAGTGCTTGTGCTGTGTTTGCACATCCATAAGAATAAGTTGTATTGAGCTATTGCAGTTTCTCTCTGCATCAAAAGCGTCACGATATACGCCGACAAGGCGAAAAATTTCGTTTGATTTCAGTCGCTCGGCAAAATGCTTTTGAATATATAAATCATCTTCAACCAGTATTGTATTTATCATATGTCGTTCTCCTTTTATTGAACATCAGCTCATTAATAATCGTATTTTGGAAGAGCTGGTGCTGCATGTCAGGTTTTTATATAAAACTTGACGCATCCTTTGGAATGATAAGCAGCAATTCAAATCGTGGTTTATATACAGTGTGCATTTCTCCACCAGCAGATTCTATGCTGTGGCGAATCGATGAGAGTCCGCTGCCCTCCTTAATAGGGCCCGACGGTGCAGCGCCATTGTTCGTTATCGTAATATCAAACACATCCTTTCGCCCATTTACGCTGATATATACCTCATTGCCTCCGGCATGCCTGATACAATTTGTTACACATTCTTTCGCAGCGACAACGGTAAGCTCTTCGGCAAGTGAATCGGCCGGAAGGCATCCATCCATCATCACCGTTACACCGAGGATTTCCGCTGTCTGAACAACCTCTTCCATCGTTCCGCTGGCTGTCACTCGATCACTTGTAAGCACTGCGGTTGCTTCCTGTAAAGCCTCAAGCTTTTTGTCAGTGTTTTCATCGCTTTCCATTATATCACGAATTGTCAGCAAGCTTCTTCCGATTGTGTCATGTATATGTATTTTCAGGTCAAGAATTTCTTTTTCTTTTATATCATCGGCCATTCGTTCATACATTTTTTGTAGCTTTCGGTTGACCTCTTTCAGCTCATCGTTAATAGCAGTTTGACGAACGTTGCCATTATAAAGTTCAGTGACATTATGCGCTGTCATTTGAAGCCAGTTTTCATCATTGTCAACGGCTATATTCTGCTTGCGGAATTGCCAAACTGTCTTATCGGGCAGTATGTAACAATCGCCGTTAGCGATAATACTTTTATCGGGGTGCTCCAACGCTTTTTCAAGATCATCGGTAATCTGAAACTCATGCCCGCTCAGTGCAAACGACAGACGGCGCATACGGTCATTGCAAAGGACAATACGCCCGTTCGGATCAGCAAAGCACAAACCCATAGGCAGCTTGTCTGTGGCATCTTTAACGGAAAATGGAGATAGCATGTTCTTTCGGCGGCGATACTCTCTCGTCATAGCAAAGGTAAAATGAACAACAACAACTAAAATTACCGTAATGAAAATCAGCCAAGGCGCATCTAATAAAAATGCATCCTTGCCTTTGAACGGATCCCCCTGAGTTACCGAGAACAAAAGCATAAGCAAAAACGCAAAAATCACAATACTCGGCAACTTATCGTGAGATTTTGAGTGATGCGAGAGTTGATATATATAAAGTCCCAATTCAAGCACAGCTTCCACAAACAGCAGAAGTGGTATTAAGGTCTGCCAAAAGACCGGAAGTGAAGAAAAGGCACTCATACGGCGGCACCTCCTTCAATAATAAATACAAGATGCTGGTATCCTGCGTCACCGTCCATTTCATAAAGAACGTTACCTTTATTTGAAAAAATCGACAGGTCAGCTTCGCAGCAGACATTCAGCGACAGTCGCAGTCCGTTTATATTTGCGAGACTTATTTGCACGCTTGTTAAATTTTCAAGATCTGCTTCAATTACTTCTTCATAAAAATCTAATATCGCAGCAGCGTTTTTGTCCGAAATCATGGAAAGTTCACTGTCCACATACAGAGTATTGCGTACATTTAAAAGCTTTAATGTCTGTAACGATTCGGAAAAAGCTCTCTCAAGCTCGCCGACTGCAACCTTACAATCTCGATCGGCAAGCAGTGTCAGATGCTTACGGCGTTTGATATAACTGCATAAAACGGCAATCTCGGCAAGTAGCATTTTAACTCTGTCTGTATCAGATTTTGAGATTCGGCGGTATTCCTGTGTCAATGCCGAAATACGGTTGATCTGTTTTTGTGTTGCCGACTGCAATAGATCGTACAGTCGGTTTTGCTCCTCCACCTTGCGGCGTTTCGACTCCCGCCTGTATTCATAGCGAAGAATCTCATTTCTTTCGGCAAGCTCTTCCGCAAGACATTCTGATTCTTCCTTAATGGCAAGTAGCGCCGACATATCCTCTGTCCATACCGCATAACCGCCGCCGATGGGCATGGTATGTACGGTCAGCCCACCATCTACTGTGACAGGAGCTTTCTCGGCTTTTCTCATTGTTTCCTTTGATATAGGTTCGATATTCAACGCTGCATAGCGAATGTTGAAGTCTTTGTCAGTAATTTCTGCCGATGTGCCGACAGATGAGGCAAAAAGATCTGCATAGCGGCTGTTTGAATGAATATATCCGCAGGCAATGCAAGCCTCGAAACCGAGCATATACATAAGACTTTGAAATGCCGTAACGTCACCGAATAAATGTTTCAGCCATGGCGTACCAACATAGTTCAATGCAAGATAAGCCAGCGATATCGCAAATGGAATTACGGGCAAATAACGATGCTTACCGTTCTTTAACCTGCATTTAAAGAGCATAAAAATAAGCGCTGCTACGGCACAAAACACCTGCCATGCGATCACGGCAAAATAGCACACACCGTAGCCATGATCTGCATCAGACCAGACATCTGCATCTTTAGGAAATGTGAAAACTAATTGATGTAGATCATTCGTAAGCACTAGAATAAGCAAAACTCCCGAAACGGCAGACAATAGCCAGACAGATTTTGGCAGTTTATATTCATCGGGCTTGCCCAGAGACATTGCGATCAGCAGTGCAAGCATGGGTACAAACAGCATTGGCAGATAGAATAGATACCACTGGTATCTTATTGCAACCGGCTGCCAGAATATAAAGTATTTTGCTGAGCGAAAGGTAAACCACAAAATCAAAAGCACCGAAACGCCTACCAGATATTGTCCGACCTGTTTCTGCACGATACGTTGGCGGATTGAAATTCCCCAGGCGGCATAAAGCCCGATATAAATGAAACTGCGCAGATAAGAAAACAGAGTAGGGTAGAAGTTTCCTCTTCCAATAAGTCGAAAAGAATATGCCAAAATTACGGCAAACAAGATCAGACTCATAGGAAGTAAAGGTTCTTTATGGAGTTTTTTGTGAAGATCTTTATGAAGTATGTTGAAGATATACGATCTACTCCCCATGCCTCTTCACCTCAATCCTGCCTCTTCCACTCTCCTTAACATCATAGAGGGCGTTATCCGCCTCCTCATACATCTCGTTGAATGTCAGTTCAGTTCTTGCGATCACCGCACCCATGGAGATTCCTGTTCCTCCCTCAGTGGCCTTCACAGTCAGGTTCACCTTGTCAAATATCTGCTGGGCACGTTCCCTTATCGCGTCATCAGACACACTCTTGTTGAAGAACAGCATGGCTGCAAATTCATCACCGCCCATACGGCATGCATGGTCATCACCGCGGAGTGCCGCCTGCAGTGTCTGTGCCACAAGGACAAGATATTTGTCGCCATTGTGATGTCCGTAGGTGTCGTTGTACTGCTTGAATCTGTCTACATCCATCATGATCATCACCGCTGTGTGCGTACACTCAAGAAGTCTCTGCTCCATGTCACTTCTAAATGCCGCATGGTTCAAAAGTCCTGTGAGGGGATCTGTTCGATAGGTATTCTCCCAGTTTCTGAGTCTCACATCCGCCTTATTCTGCTCCGCATCTGTCAGCATCTTCAAAGCATATGTACTTGATACATCCACTATTACTATTTCTCCTCTGTCTTTCTGAAGTGCCGAATCATAAAACATTCTTCCAGCGCATAATACATATATATCCCTGCCATCCTTCCGATGTATCTTGTGTTCCTGAAATACAAATGTGCTCTTTGCCAGATTCGCATTTACCTGACAGAGATATTCTGTTTTATCCTCGTCCGGTATAAGGTCGATCTGGGTTATGATATTATTCTCTATGTCCTCCTTGCTGTAACCCGTAAGTTTCTCAAAATTATCGTCTACAGATATGATCCTCCAGTTTTCATCAACCAGATATCTGCTATGTTTTACTGTATGTACACGAAACGCATCCTTGCCATATTCAGAAGAATCCACCTTCTGTCTGCGCGCCATGATCCGGATCTCTGTCTGTCCGTCGTCTGTTCTGGCGCCATCACCATCAGAGTCCGCCAGACCATTTCCTGGGGCAGTTCGATCACCAACATTCTCTCCATTACCATCTGCACCGACACCACCATCAGCAGCCCTCTGCTTTGATTCATTTTCCAGTGAATTCGCATACTTCTCTGAGACAAGCCTGATAAACTCAGAAACTATATATGGATCAAACTGGCTACCCGCGCAGCTCTTTAATTCTTCTATCGCTTTTGATATCGACATACCCTTTCTGTAAGGTCTGTCATTGATCATTGCGTCAAATGCATCGACCACCGCGATCACACGTGACAGAACCGGTATGCTTTCACGGCTCAGTCCATCCGGATATCCATTTCCATCCCATCTCTCATGATGATGCCTTATCTCCTCCGCGATCTGTCTGAGTTCTGTGTTGCTCATGGCGATCTCATAACCCTTCTCAACGTGGGAACGCATGATCTTCCATTCCTCATCCGTGAGTTTTCCCGGCTTGTTGAGTATCTCCATAGGAACTCCTACCTTCCCTATGTCATGGAGCAGACAAAGCAGCGCCAGCTTGCTCTGCTGGATATCTGACAGCTCTATTCGTCTGCCAAGCTCAGCCCCCAGCTCCTGTGTACGACGCACATGCTGTTCAGTATCGCTGTCACACTCCTCAAGAGCCCTTATGAGTGATGTCAGCATATCTGAGTGCAGCGATTCCCTGTCCACAAGCTTTTTTGTCTTCATGGCTGCTGCCGCATCAATGATTGCAGCGACTATGCTCTGTCCCTCATCCGCAGCCACCCCCACTGCATACTGTATACTTCCATCATACTGTTCTTTGATCTTTTCGACACATGCAGCCATCTCTTCCTCACTGCTGTGACTGCAAAGTGCTATCAGGTGCGCATCAATACCCCTGACATAATATGTTCTCTCCGGAAAGTTCTTTCTCATGATGCCCGCAAGTGCATTTATCCTCTGGTCACCCGCCTGATTACCACGAGTGCTGTTGATCACAGACAATCCGTTGATATCGCATATTGCCACTCCAACCGGAAACGTAAAATGGTCCATCTCTTCCATGGCAAGTCTCTGAAAGCTATCCCATTTCTGAAATCCTGTAAGCATATCCGTCTCCAGAGATATATCAGAAAATACGAACATCTGACCAAGTCTGCGGCCTTCCTTGTTGTCAATCCTTCTGATATCGCACCTTAAAGGTCTGTTTCCATCATCACCTTTTATATAGCACTGCAGAGAAAAACTGTCGTCATCAGCTGCAAAATCAACGGACAGATCATACGTCTCAAGAAACTGCTGCAGATTCTCACATCTGCAGAGGAGTTCCTTTCCAAGGAAATCATCCGCCCTGTCATTGTGCAGGATCAAATGATTGTCATAATCAAACAAAACTATTCCCTGACCTATATTCTCGAATATGTTTGTCTTTAGTTTGTTGAGCATTCCATGGGTTGAATAATTAAAGCAGCTCCAGTACAGAATATATGATGTAAGACTGTAGCCACAGATGGAATAATCCAGAAGTTTGTACACCTCTGCTCCAGGAACGTAGAGAAATATTGCATTTATCCCAACGAGCGCAAGAAGTCCCAGGATGACACTGCTGTACTGCAAACGATATTCATGTGGAATCGTGCAAAGTTTCTTTACAAGGAGTATGAGTACCACACCCACCAGCGCATATGAAAAAACCAGATGCATATCATACAGCGGCTTCATATCATAGCTGTATTTTGCTATGACGGTGTCCCTTCTGACATACCCTATCGCTATATTTTTGAATGGGTTTATGGCAAATATTACAAGCTCATACAGACAGTAAAAAAAGCATAAGCCTATCGCCGCCTTTCCATACTTTGAAAAACGTCCGTTTGTAAAATAAACAGTAAATATGAGCAGACATACCAGCATATAATCAATGCTTACGAAATATATACTCGACATGACGGACATGGCCATATACGAATCACTTATAATGCTGATAAGATAACTGACATCAACTATAGCTGCTCCTATGCAGGCAAGCCCCAGAAACCTTCCCGTCGTCTTATTCTTTTTTATGGATTTCATCGCCAGTATAATATCCATGACGGCTATTATAATTGACGAAAAGACATATATCTTTAAAACGACTTCATTCATACTCATTCCTCCTGAATCGTAGCAAAATATGGTTATATTTTACTACGTATCAATATATGGGGCAATGCGGAAATTTTACCTATTCTCTCCCTTTTGAACATAAATTTCACTTGATCTGCTAGAATTCAAATATTGAACACACCTGTATTTGGTGATAAAATCTACTATATTTATTGAATTTGGAGAACTAAGATGCAGAAAAAAATCGCTCTAATAAATGATGTTACAGGATTCGGAAGATGTTCCATCGCTGTCATGGCACCGATAGTGTCCGCCATGAAGATCCAGGCAGTCACTGTGCCGACGGCAATACTATCTACACATACACAGTTTCCCATATTTTACTTTGATGACTACACACCCAAAATGCGGGATTACATCCAGACATACAAAGATCTGGAGCTGCAGTTCGATGCCATATCAACAGGATTTCTCGGCTCTGAGGAACAGGTTGATATAGTTATCGACTTTATCAAATACTTTAAAAACGAGAAGAATTTTGTTATCGTCGATCCCGTCATGGGTGACTACGGCAAGCTGTACCCAACCTATACCGCGTCTATGTGCAGCAAGATGAAGGAGCTTGTAAAATATGCCGACATTATCACTCCTAATCTGACGGAGCTTTGCACCCTCCTTGATCTTCCATATCCGGAGCACACTGTGACCGTGAACGAGCTAAAGCAAATGTGCATGGCCCTGGCGGAGCAGGGACCGAAACATATCGTTGTGACAGGAATACATTTCAATAAGACTCAGATAGCCAACTTCATCTACAACAAGGATGAGGATTTCCAGATGGTCATGGTTGACAGGATCGGCGGCGACAGGAGCGGCACCGGAGATGTGATCGCAGCCATCATTGCGGGTATGTATATGAACGGACACAGCGTCTATGAATCCGTGAAAAAGGCCGCTTCGTATGTATCAAAGTGCATAAGCTACTGCGTTGAGAACAATGTTCCGGAGAACTGGGGACTGTGCTTTGAAATGTACATGAAAGACCTGACAGAGGCATGACTTAAATGATCGGAGATACTAACTATGGTTTTATACACTGTAACCGGAAAAGTCGGTGAGGAAGGCTACCTCGACATTACAAAGAGCGGGGATCTCACAGGCAAAAATATATATGTAAACATGACAAACAAATGTCCATGCAGCTGTGTGTTCTGCCTGAGGCAGACAAAAAAACAGCAGGAGAACAATACTCTCTGGCTGAAGGATGGCGAGCCTTCTATAGAGGAGGTTCTGGAACTTTTCTCAAAGTATGACCTGAATATCATAAATGAACTTGTATTTTGTGGATTTGGCGAGCCTCTTGAGAGACTTGAAGACGTGTGCGCGGTGATCGATTCACTGAAAAACACATATCCCAATCTCAAAGTCCGTCTCAACACCATCGGGCTTGCCAATCTTATATATGGGAGAGATGTCACACCAGAGCTTGAGGGCCGATTCGACACTGTATCAATATCCCTGAACGCCCCTGATGAAAATGAATTTCTTGAGCTGACCAGATCACGCTATGGAATCCAGTCCTACGCGGCCATCAAGGATTTTGCCGTTCTTGCCAAAAGGTACGTGCCACACGTTGTCATGACAGTTGTTGACAAGGTCATGCCCGAGGATAAGATCGAGCGATGCCGCCAGATATGCAAGGATTTAGGTGTGACTTTGAGGGTTCGCCCATTTGAAAATTAACCGCATTTTACAGTGACACTTACAAAGGAGGTACCGCTATGTTTCAATCTCTAGAGTTAAAACACCCAAGATTTTATCAGGCATTCCGCCTGTTCATCGTCGTATTTGCATCTATACTATACGCATGGAATCTCCGATGCTTTGCCAAGACCGCAGGACTGTTTCCAAGCGGGTTCTCCGGAGCATCCCTGCTTCTCCAGAACATTGGAATAAAATTTCTGCACATAAGCGTGCCTTTTGCAGTATTCAACATTGGACTGAATCTGTTTCCCACATACATATCATACAAATATATCGGCAAAAGATTTACCCTCTATTCGATCATAGTCATTCTTCTGTCGAGTATATTTGTAGATGTTCTGCCATCATATGTATTCACTGACGACATAATGCTTGTAAGCCTGTTCGGCGGTCTCATCAACGGACTCGCCATCAGCCTGTGCCTGAACGTTGGAACCAGCACCGGAGGAACTGATTTCATCAGCATATTCCTGTCCCACCAGAAGGGTATAGATGCGTGGAACTACATACTGCTCGGAAACATCGTGATGCTGATCGCAGCCGGAGCGCTGTTCGGCTGGTCAAAGGCTCTGTACTCCATAATCTACCAGTTCTGCAGCACACAGGTGATCCAGCTTCTATATAAGAGATATAAGAAAGAAACGTTGTTCATCATCTCCGACAAATCAAACGAGATATATCACGCCATCAAAGATCTGACAAATCACGACGCCACATTATTCACCGGAATTGGCTGCTATGAGGAGAAGGAGAAAACCCTTATCTATTCTGTCATCAACGCCGAGGCAAAGCGTGAGCTCATCCCGATGATCCGTGGAATAGATGAGCACGCATTCATCAACGTGGTGAAGACCGAAGAGCTGGACGGAAGATTCCATGATATTCCGCACGACTGATGATCAATGAACTGCCACTTGTATCCGAACGATCATAATACCTTTACGAAATGAACGCACAATAAACATTCCTATCACCAATATACATATCTCTTATAAGTTGGCCTTATACAGCGTGCCGCTCCTCTTCATCCACACAAATGCTCCTACGCATATCATTATGGATATAAAGGATCCTGCCGGTGCCGCAAATCCCATCGGGAACAGGGTGTCCGGATACATGATAGATGCAATGTAAGAACCCGGAATTCTTGCACATACTATGGCTATCATATTGTGGATAAACCCTATATAGGATTTGCCATAGGCACAGAAATATCCGGTGAAACTGAAATGTATTCCCGCAAATACGCAGTCCACTATGTAACTGCTTATATACTGGACACCCATGGTCACAACCACCTTGTTCTTGCTGAAAAGTCCCACGAGCTCAGGTGCAAACAGTTCAACAACAGCTATTGCAATGACTCCATAAGCCACTATGATCCCCAGTGCATATCTTAGTATCTGTTCTGCCCGGTCATGCTTTCCTGCGCCAATATTCTGGGCGGCAAGTGCGGATACAGTTGCCAGCATGGAGGATGGCACTATGAATATAAAACTTATCATCTTCTCCACAACTCCAACTGCGGCGGCATCATTTACACCACGGTTGTTGGCTATGACTGTTATCACGATGAAAGCGATCTGTATGCATCCGTCCTGAACAGCCACCGGGAGGCCTATCTTCACGATCTCTCCGAGCACAGATCTTCTCGGAACGAAATCATTTTTCGTGAGTCTCAAACCTGTGTTCATTCTCTTTATCGCAACAAATGATATTATAACGCTGAATGTCTGCGCCAGAGTCGTTCCTAGAGCAGCACCAAGAGGGCCCATGCCACAGGCACCTATAAATATGTAATCAAGTGCTATATTAAGGCCACACGCAACCGCAATGAAATACATAGGACTCTTAGAATCTCCAAGTCCTCTGAATACCGAGCTTATCACGTTGTATGCTGTTATAAATGGAATTCCTATAAAGCAGACTATCAGATAATCCGTGATTCCTTTGACAGCCTCCTCTGGGGTATCCATGACCGCAACTATTGGATTTATAAAAATGAGCAGCATTACTGTAAGTACTACTGATATTATCATGAAGATGGTGACTGTATTTCCTATGGCCGCCTGGGCATCCTGAAGCTTTTTTGCCCCCACTGCTTTTCCTATGACAACAGTTGTTCCCATGGCAAGACCAACCAAAATCACCGTGAGCATATGCATGACCTGAGATCCATTTGCAACCGCTGTAGTGGCCCCGGCATCCTTGCCACAGAACTGTCCTATGATGAACAGATCCGCCATCCCATATAATGTTTGCAGAAAATAAGATAAAAGATAAGGCAGCGCAAAATACGCCATTGTCTTTGGCACACTGCCGGTCGTAAGGTTCTTCTCCATTATATATGTCCTCGTCTTTCATGTTGATGGGGACGGAGGGGTCAGGCACCTCCGTCCCCACATGATATTAAACCTTACAACAATTGTAATGTCAACACATCAACTCTACCAAGGATACTGACCCTTCTTGGCATATGGCAGGAGTTTTCCGTCAAACTTGATGATGACTCTGTGGTTGCCCTCGGCATCCTCAGTCACATCCACGTCAAGGCCAAAATCGATGGCACTCATGATGGCATTGCCGCCCTGCTCATGGATTATGTCCTTGATGGCAGGACCATATGTATCAATGACCTCATGAAGTCTGTAGAGAATAGGATCCGTGTTGCCCTTATATGGGTGCTCTGCAAGAAATGCTGTGGCTGACTTGTCTATTCCCAGTGCCTCTGCAAGCTTATCGCAATATTCTTCAGGCACATACTGCTGTCCCTCAAATGCTGATGCGAGCCATACCTTATTCACACCTATTTTCTCTGCCAGTGCCTCATATGTGAGTCCGCTTGCCTTTTTTGCTGCCTTCATAGCGTCAAGTTCATCTGCGTGCTGCAATCTGATAAGATAATCTGCATTGTTCATCGGTGTCATAATATCATCCTCCTCAAAAATCTGTACGGATATAAAATCCATCATAAAAAAATAGAGGCACTGCAAGATTATGCAGTACCTCCTTGTACATCTGAGCTAATAATAGACCTCTATCCCCAATATTGCAATACACAATATTATTTATTTTAATTTAATTCTTCAAATATCTATGCCAATCTGAACATTGTCATTCTCTTAATCCTGTCTCTTATACACATCTGACGCTGCCGACG
>URJU01000015.1 GCA_900548315.1 uncultured Coprococcus sp.
GTGGGCTCGGAGATGTGTATAAGAGACAGGTATATAATAACCATCACTTATGAACATAATTTGGACAAAAAATAAAGTAAGTATAAAGTTCGGTTAAGAGAGTATAAAAAAGGGGACGGAGGTACCTGACCCCTCCGTCCCCAGACTGAATATTCTACTTTGATGCTTTCTCTGCCTTGATGACAGACTGGAATTCCTTCATATCCTTTGCAATCTCACCGCTTAATGCCAGCAGGCAGATAAGGTTCGGGATCGCCATGAGCGCATTCGCTATATCTGAGAAGTTCCATACAAGATCCAGTGATATCGTCGCGCCTACGTATACAACGAGCGAGAACACTATCCTGTATATCATATTGTACTTGTGCGACTTGAACAGGTACTCGAACGCCTTCTCTCCGTGATACTCCCATCCAAGGATCGTGGAGAATGCAAAGAGCACAATTCCTATAGTTACGAGCCAGCCTCCCACCTTGCCAAGTGCAGAGCCAAATGACAGGATAGTGAGAGCCGCACCTTTTATGACTGTTGAGCAGGCAAATGTTCCATCCTCAGCAAATGTATAATGGTTTCCGGCTGCATCAGTCCATGTACCAGTAAGACTTCCTATGGCCGCCTGACTCTCCTCCACCACAAGCTCACTTGCAAGCTTTGTATTCTCATCCTTGTTGAGTTCATCGGATGAAAGAACCGAAAGCGTCAGGGTATTTGACGAATTGAATGTATCTGTCAAAATGAGCTGGTCATCTGTGAATTCATATGTATAATCCGTTGTGGTAGTCTTGTTGTCGGAATCAACTGCCTCCACAGTAACCTCCGTTCCGCTCACCTGATAGCTGCCCTTTGTGCTGTTCTCCGTGATTCCAAGCACACCCGATGATGCAATACAGAGACCTGTGATGGTACATACTACTATGGTATCCCAGAATGTACCTGTCATATTGATGTAACCCTGACGGACAGGATTGTCTGTTGTGGCAGCTGCCGCTGTGATGGCCGCAGAGCCCATTCCGGCTTCATTTGAGAATACTCCTCTGGCAACACCGAATCTCATGGCGTTCATCATAGCTGCTGTGATCGTACCACACAGACCGCCACCGACTGCCTTGACTGAGAATGCCATCTTGAATATCATGGCAACTCCTGCCGGAAGATTCTGGATATTGATGATTATTACAATAAGTCCGGCTACAACATAGAATATCGCCATCAAAGGAACAACAACTGATGACACCTTAGATATGGTCTTGATTCCTCCAACTATTATAAGAAGGGCAAAAACCGTAAGTATGATTCCTGTCACATATGTAGGCACGCTGAATGTACTGCTAAGAGATTCGGATATGGAATTGGCCTGTGTCATATTTCCTATTCCAAATGAAGCGATGACTGCAAAGAGTGCAAACAGCCAGCCCAAGACTGCACCAAACTTCTTATGATTGAATGCCTTCTTCATAGTGTACATAGGGCCGCCGCTCATCTCGCCCTTGGCATTCACCTCACGATACTTGATAGCAAGCATACACTCTGAGAACTTGGATGTCAGACCAAATGCTGCGGATATCCACATCCACACCAGTGCTCCCGGACCTCCCGATACCATGGCCGTTGCAACACCAACGATATTTCCCGTTCCTATGGTTGCAGCAAGCGCGGTGGTAAGTGCCGAAAATGGTGACACGTCTCCGGTTCCTCTGCTCTTTGTCCTTGCCTCCTTGCTAAGTGTACTCTTCAGCGCATAGCCGAGGTTCCTCCAAGGAAGAAATCCTGTTCTGATCGTCAGAAATATTCCCGTTCCAACCAGAAGCACCAACATGACCGGTCCCCAGACAAATCCATCCACCGCCGACACGATCTCATTTAACTTTTCCATACAACCGCCTCCTCTTTCCAGGTTATCCATATCATCCGACCCGGCACTCCCCTCATTTTTGTCCCGAATCAGTTTATATACCCGTAAATTTACTGTATTTTTGCCACAAAGTCCAGAGTATTGTGGTGTTATGGTTATTTTCCTTTATTAATTAAGTTATGTGGACGGTTGGCAAAATATTATGCGGTATGGTGGTCATTTAAAATTCACCGTTATCGGACATATCTCCGCCTTAGTTCCAACTCTCATATCAGGGCCAAACACGCCGACTCCGGATGTCACTATGTTATGCATGCCGTCAATATTCAGGTAACCGCAGGAATTTTCCCACATCATCGCCACAAGTATGTTGCCTGGGAACATTTGTCCGTCATGGGTGTGTCCACACAGATCCATATCCACACCTGCCGACGACAGCTCCTCCAGCTCCTTGGGTTCATGATCAATGACTATGATAGGTTTTGATTTGTCCATATTTTCCGTAATCTCGTCCGCGGATGCTCTGTCTGTGACTCCATTTCCCGGTCTGTGGGCATCGCGGCGACCATAGATATATATGGAATCGTTTATCAGCACTCCCTCATCACGAAGAAGTGTGATTCCCGCTTTCTCTATAAACTCGTCCATCTCCGGACTGCTGGTCTTCTCCTTCTGTCCGCCAAATGTAAATCCGGCAAGCACCTGCTCCTGTATATCATGGTTGCCGTAGCAGGCATACACTCCATACTTTGATTTGATCCCCCGGAGTATTTTCTCAAGCTCCTCCGGCTGGTCAACGGCTTCCCATTCGTTGTCAAATATATCACCCGCTATCAGCACCAGATCTGCGTCCTGCTTATTTATGGAATTCACTATTCTTTGAACCTGCCTGACGCCTATGTTGTATCCAAGATGAAGATCTGCAACCAGCACTATCTTCATGGAATCCATCTTCTGACCATTCTCATCCCGTGCTTCCTTATTGATGGTCACATCATAAGGCGTCACCCGCACAAGTCTCGCATTTACCACTCCCCAGAATGATATACACAGGATGAGTGTTGCGCACACACAGCCTACTATCCTGCGAACCCGCGGCACACATATCTTATCTTTGCTCACTCTGAATACATGAAGCAGAAGGAATCTTCCAAGTTCGGCTATCACTATGAAAAATATCATATAAAGCAGAACACCCAGCCAGTAATTTCCAACCAGTTTCATACCACGCCTAAACCTGCCCTGTGGCAGAAAGAATGCGATCACCAGTGCCGATGCCAGAAATGCATATAGCACTATCGGGACTATCCAGCCCTTCTTGCCTTTGAGTTTTGGAAAATATGCCTGTACCCAGCCCTTTATTCTCCAGAACAAATATATATTTAACGCTATGTAAAAAGGTGCAATAAAAATTGCTATCATCTTTTGTCTCCTTTGTTTCTCTGACTGCGGCTTCCATCTGCACTTGTGCACTTGGCTCTGACAAATCACACATATTGATAGCAGCCCTATATACAATCATAATTTAATCATAAATAATATACTCCCAACACCCCACATATACAAACTTAATAAATCGTAATTCCCCGTCATCTCCTAACTTGCGTTGCATTTAAATTTTTCCTAAATCCGCATAAAAAATAGCCCGAAAGATACAAAATCTATAAGATTTGTATCTTCCGAGCCACATTCTGTTCTATCGCATCCCTTAGTCGTTCTTCTTAACTCCAAGAGTCACTTTCTCGCCGTTAATGTTCCACTCCTTAGAGTAACCATCCACTGAACCAGTGATGATCTCTGTTGCCATAACGTCGCCGATGATGGCATCCGCATTTGCTGCGATGATGTCATTTGCCTTCTGGCTGCCATCAGCATATACGGTGATCTTGTCCATAACCTCGAATCCAGCCTCTTTTCTCATAGTCTGAACCTTGGATACTATCTCACGGACAAATCCTTCCTCAAGAAGCTCCTCTGACAGGTTTGTATCAATGACTACTGTCACACCACCGTCTGCCTCAGATACGAAACCGTCCATCTGAGCCATGTCGATCAGAAGATCAGCCTCAGTGAGTACTATCTCCTCCCCGTCTGCCTCAAACTTCAGAGCGCCCTCTGCCTTGAGTTCTGCCATGGCTGCGTTGCCATCCAGTGCTGACAGATGCTCCTTGATCTTTCCAAGGTGCTTGCCGTACTTAGGTCCGACTGTACGGAGCTGTGGTTTGAAACTGTATGTTGTGTAAGCACTTACATCATCATCGAACTCAACGTTCTTCACGTTCAGCTCATCCTCGATGATAGCCTTCTCCTCACCGAAAAGTTTCTTGTCAGCCTTGACATACATCTTGCCGATTGGCTGTCTGTTCTTGATATTTGCTGTATTTCTTGCTGCACGTCCCAGAACAACGATCTTCAGGATCTCGTCCATAGCAACCTCAAGCTCTGGATCGATCATCTTCTCATCCACCTCAGGGAATGAGCACAGATGAACGGAGAGAGGTGCATCCTTATCTATATTTCTAACCAGATTCTGGTAAATATCCTCTGCCATGAATGGGAGCATAGGAGCTACTGTCTGTGCTATAGTAACGAGCGCTGTGTAAAGTGTCATGTAAGCATTTACCTTGTCCTGCTCCATGCCCTTTGCCCAGTATCTCTCACGGCCACGACGGACATACCAGTTACTCATGTCATCCACAAACTCCTCGAGAACTCTTGTTGTCTCAGGGATCTTGTATGCGCCAAGATTTGCGTCAACTGCCTTGACTGTTGAGTTCAGCTTGGACAGGAGCCACTTATCCATAAGTGACAGCTTATCGTAGCAGAGCTCATGCTCAAGTGGATTGAAGTTGTCTATATTTGCATAGAGTACATAGAACGCATATGTGTTCCACAGTGTACCCATGAACTTTCTCTGACACTCAACAACCGCATCCTCATGGAATCTGTTAGGAAGCCATGGTGCTGAGTTGCTGTAGAAGTACCATCTGATGGCATCTGCACCGTATTTGTTCAGAGCCTCCATAGGATCTACCGCATTTCCCTTGGACTTACTCATCTTCTGTCCGTCCTTATCCTGGACATGTCCGAGAACGATTACGTTCTTAAACGGAGCCTTGTCGAACAGCAGTGTTGAGATCGCCATAAGTGAGTAGAACCATCCTCTTGTCTGGTCAACTGCCTCACTGATGAAGTCAGCAGGGAAGTGTTTCTCAAATATATCCTGATTCTCAAATGGATAGTGCCACTGTGCAAATGGCATTGATCCTGAATCGAACCAGCAGTCGATAACCTCTGTGACTCTGTGCATCTGCTTGCCACACTCAGGACACTTGATGGTTACAGCGTCGATGAACGGACGGTGAAGCTCGATGTTCTCAGGGCAGTTGTCACTCATCGAACGGAGCTCTTCCTTTGATCCGATGGCATGTCTGCATCCACATTCACACTCCCAGATGTTCAGCGGAGTACCCCAGTAACGGTTTCTTGAAAGTCCCCAGTCCTGAACATTCTTCAGCCAGTCGCCGAAACGACCCTTACCGATGCTCTCCGGGATCCAGTTTACAGTGTCATTATTCTTAACCAGCTTGTCTCTTACCGCTGTCATCTTGATGAACCATGTATCTCTTGCGTAGTAGATAAGTGGTGTGTCACATCTCCAGCAGTGTGGATACTCATGCTCGAACTTAGGCGCATCGAAGAGAAGTCCTCTTGCGTCCAAATCCTTCAGTACCTCAGGGTCTGCATCCTTTACAAACATTCCGGCAAATGGAGTCTCCTCAGTGAGGTCGCCCTTGCCATCTACAAACTGTACAAATGGAAGATCATAGTTTCTTCCAACATTTGCATCGTCCTCACCAAATGCAGGTGCGATATGAACGATACCGGTACCATCTGTCATAGTTACATAGGTGTCACATGTGATGAAGTGACCCTTCTTGTGCTGTTTCTCACATACAGGCTTTACGCACTCATAGAGTGGCTCATACTCCTTGTACTCAAGATCCTTACCGACGTATGTCTCAAGAACCTCGTATGCAGGAACTGCTGCCTGATCGTCTGCAGCTTCCTTTGCAAGACCGCCGAGAACCTTGTCTGCAAGCGCCTGCGCAAGATAATATGTGTAGCCGTCTGCTGCCTTAACCTTCACGTATGTCTCATCTGGATTTACACAGAGTGCTACGTTTGAAGGAAGTGTCCAAGGTGTTGTTGTCCATGCGAGGAAATATGCGTCCTCCCCGATAACCTTGAATCTTACTACTGCTGAACGCTCCTTGACTGTCTTGTATCCCTGTGCCACCTCATGGCTTGAAAGAGGTGTTCCACATCTTGGACAGTAAGGCACGATCTTGAATCCCTTGTACAGAAGTCCCTGATCCCAGATCTTCTTCAGCGCCCACCACTCTGACTCAATGAAGTCATCATGGTATGTTACATATGGGTTGTCCATATCTGCCCAGAAACCAACCTTGCCTGAGAACTCTTCCCACATGCCTTTGTATTTCCATACGGACTCCTTACATTTCTGGATAAATGGCTCCAGTCCGTACTCCTCTATCTGCTCCTTACCGTCGATCCCCAAGAGTTTTTCAACCTCGAGCTCAACAGGCAGACCGTGTGTATCCCATCCGGCCTTTCTGACTACGTTATGTCCCTTCATTGTCTGATATCTAGGGATCATATCCTTGATTACACGTGTAAGAACGTGTCCGATATGTGGCTTACCATTTGCTGTTGGAGGGCCATCATAGAATGTGTATGTTGGCAGATCCTTTGTCTCTTCAACACTCTTCTCAAATACCTGATTTTCTTTCCAGAAGTCCAATACCTTCTGCTCTCTGTTCACGAATTCCAGTTTAGTCGAAACCTTGTCGTACATGTCGTCTTTCCTTTCTGTGATAATTTATTTCCAAATAATACCGCACCATCTGATGTAAGTGATCCGATGTGCGTGATCTGATGTACCGCCTTTCAGCGATATTAGTATCAAAAAAGCCCTTCGTCGTAATCAGGACGAAGGGCTTTAAGTTCGTTATACCACCTATTACTTACATACTAACATATGCGCTCCCCTTAACGCAGGAAATACGTCAGAGCCTACTTGAGTAATTCTCTTTGGGTCTGCAACTCCAGAGTGATATTCCAATAGTCTCTACTGTCACCGGGCTCGCACCGCCCCCGGCTCGCTGCTGATCTCGCAGACTCTGTACTGTCTCTGTCATCGTTTTTATCATCTATCCATTCCTTAGTATAGCAAGTATTCATGGTTTGTCAATTGAAGAATTATCAATTTTTCCATGATTTATCTAAGATTTTCTTTTAGTCGCTGTCATCTTATAGCATTAGTACACATAGAGATCATAATCAACCAAATACCACTTGCTGCCGGATTTTATGACCGTATATTCTATCTCTCCATCCGCATCACTTTCTGATCCCTTTATCTTGACATCCATGTCAATCTCACGACATTCATCCACCTTGATATCAACATCAAGCATATCAAATGTCTTGTTCACCTCTTCTATCTCGTCTTTTTCGTACTTGTCCTCTGATCTGTCCTCTATCTTGATACTCTTTACATTTCCAACCGCATCTTTCATGTCCTGAACTTCGTCATTGAACTGATCCTCAACATAGTTATCACCCCAGGTCTTGTTGTAAAGCTCATAGTAATCATCATTCATCAGTTCGATCATGGCCTTTACATCGCCTTTCTCGTACGCTTTCGCCAGCTCATCTCCGACATTTGACGCACTTTTGTGACCATTACCGCCTGAAAGCAATATGATCAAAACAATGACCACAACTATAGCTATAGCTACTATTCCGCCTATTACTGCAATGAACTTCTTATTAAGCTTTTTACCCGGCTGCATATCCGATCCTTGTGGAACACCAAACGGCTGTCCCTGCTGTCCATACGGCTGCTGCGCAAATCCGCCGTATTGTCCCGGCTGTTGGAACTGATTAAATCCGCCATACTGATTCTGCTGATCCGGCTGTCCTGCCTGCTGGAACTGATTAAATCCGCCATACTGATTCTGCTGATCCGGCTGTCCTGCCTGTTGGAACTGTCCAAATCCGCTATATTGATTCTGCTGTCCTGCCTGCTGGAACTGTCCAAATCCGCCATACTGTCCCTGCTGCTCTGGCTGACTCGGATTCACATTCTGCGCACCTGTCTGCGCATTTGAAAAAGCATTTACCCCCGGTGACGTGAGCACTGTGGTTCCTCCAAAGTCTTCATCTTCATCTGTGTTTCCAAATCCATTCATATTATTTTCGTCCATATTACTCTCCTTTTGTACTAGATTTACTCCAAATATCAATGTCGATCCCATTTTTCTAAATTACGTTTATCTTATATAATGGTAGCATTTTATATGTTATATGTCCATTTAAAATACTTATTTACCAGGATATTTTTTCAGAGATCAAATATCATTCCCCTGTTTCCTGTAGCCCACTGGCGTACATCCGACAATACATTTAAATTGTTTGATAAAATAACTCACACTGCTGAATCCACACTCCAACGCAATATCTGTAACCTGCCTGTGGGTAGTCCTTAGCAACTCTGCAGCAAGTGTTATCCGTCGTCTCTGGACGTACTCCATCGGTCTGTAATGCACATACTGGCTAAATATCCTCTGACACTCTCTGACACATATATTTGCACTGCCTGCAATACCACTCACTGTTATCTCCTCTTTTAGATTCCTGTCTATCCAGCCAAGCATATCCTTTATTCTGACCTCCGCCAGATGCGGCATATCTGCCCCCTCGAGAGTCTTCATATTACGTCCAATGCACAACATCATCCTTGTAAGACTGTCCCTTATCACGAACTCATACGCAAAATCCTCATTGGCACATGCCTCATAACATTTGTCAAACTCCCCGAAAAAGGTCTCTGTTTCCTCAGTCCTTTTCATAAGTACATATGAGTGTCCTTTCTCCATAAATGGTTTCATATATTTTGTGTCAAATATACTTCCAGGTGCCCCCGCTATTATCGAGCTTTCAAATACAAATGAATGATAGTGACATTCATCCTGTGACAAAGTTTTGAAGGTGTGCAGCACTCCACCATTTATAAAACAGCCCTCTCCTGCATTTATAACACATGCGACATCTCCTGTCACAACCTCCACCTGTCCGCTGAGCAGAACAAACACCTCCAGCTCATCGTGCCAATGTGGCGGTATACAGCCTGATATGAACTGGTGCATATCCGCATCGTATGCTGCAAAGTCAAACTGATGCACATCATCATCCCTGCTCTCTCTTCCGTGCATGTCAACCATCACTGTAGTCCTGTTCAGTATCATATTGTACCCCTCCCTGTCTTTTTTCGCTGGCTCATCAATCTGTATTCGTCTCTGTATGCTCAATATTGTCGCTTTTGTTATATTATGAGCCGCTTTTGTTACAGAATCAAGCCATTTATTTCGCTATTATGTAGTCAATCAAGAACTTATATTGTATAGCCAGTTAGGAATGTAAGTCATAGACTGTACAAAGGACTGTAACAGCTATTTTATGTTTAACACTACACACTTTAAGGAGAACATGTTTATGAGTAACTCTTTAGATATTCAAAAATCCAGAAAAATAAATCGCACCAAGCGAACGACTGACATGACAACAGGCAGCCCAGCAAAGCTTTTGTTTTATTTTGCCATGCCTCTTTTTATCGGGAATATACTTCAGCAGTTTTACAACCTGGCTGACACTTCTCTGGCAGGACATCTTCTCGGAGATACCGCCCTTGCACAGATAGGTGCCACCGCTGCACTGTACAGTCTTATCACCAATGTAGCTTTCGGTCTGAATAATGGCTTTGCTCTGTTCGTCAGCAGAAATTTTGGTGCGGACAATAAAACTGAGATGAAACACTCTGTATGCTGGGCTGTCCTGTTGTCTGCCCTTTCTACACTAATCCTCACCGCATCATTTCTGATATTCAGAAGGCCCTTACTGACTCTTATTCAAGTACCTGCAGAGACAATGGATGGGGCACTTAGTTATCTTACTGTGATCCTTGCTGGAATTCCCCTCACAATGGCATATAATCTGGAATCAAGCCTGTTAAGATCCATCGGCAACAGTATTACACCGCTTATATTCCTTGTATTTAGCAGCGTTTTAAATGTAATACTCGACTACCTGTTCATGGGACCTTTCTCCATGGGTGTCCGCGGTGCAGCCATCGCCACCATAACTGCTCAGGGAATAAGTGCCATTCTTGGTCTGTTCTGTATTCTTCACGGATATCCAGAACTTAAGTTTGGAAAGAAGGATATGAAAGTTTCTGTACGTTTCGTATTTGAGATGTTCTGGACCGGACTCAGCATGGCCCTGATGAGTGCCATCTATAATATAGGAAGTGTTATCCTCCAGGGAAGCATAAACGCCCTCGGAAATGTGTATATCGCAGCACAGGTGGGCGGCAGAAGACTTGCAGAGTTCTTCTACACACCCGGCATTGCCCTCGGAACCAGTGCAGCCACTTTTGCCAGTCAGAACTATGGTGCACGCAAAAATTCCAGAATAAAGAAAGGGATATATGCCGCCATCGAAATGTATGGTATATGGTGGATTCTCGCGATGATCTCCACATTTACCATTGCAAGATCCATCCTGGTACTTATAACCGGCAGTTCAGACAACACTATAATATCAAACGGTCTCATGTATCTCCGGATCAGTATACCGATGATACCGCCTATGGCAATCCTTGTAATAGTACGAAATGCCCTTCAGGGAATGCGCCACTCAGTGGCGCCACTGCTCTGCAGTGCGTTGGAAATGATCGGCAAGATCATATTTGCAGTATTTCTTGTTCCAGTCTACGGTTACATCGCCGTGTGTATATGTGAACCCGTGACATGGGTTGTGTGTTTTCTATTCATCACGGGGGCCGTACTGATATTCAGAGCGGACTTCCGGAATCCGGCGGAACTATAAAAAAGGTGCCTGTCACCATTGTCATGCCATAAATAGCTGACGATGGTGACAGGCACCTTTTTTATATCTATTACTTTTTATCGCTCCTACTTTCTCACAAGGTGGATCTGGTAAGCATTGTACTCGCCAAACTTGAGTGGCACAGGAAGTCCTATCTGGTCAAGTCCCTGTCCGCTGTACTCAGCGCCGGTCTCCTCGTCAACATATGTGGCATCCGCATCAAGTCCCTTTACTCTGACAAAAGGTACAGGGGCATTGCAGAAACTCTCCACCGTCACGATATTGACAAGTGTCTCTGATTTATCCCTTGCTACAAATGACCATGCAGCTACGCCTTTGCTCTTGTCCGCATCCGTCAGTCTATAGTAGAGTCCGTTATGAAGGAGATCCCAGTACTTCTTGTAGTTTTCTACCTGAGCCTTTACCTCTTCCTTCTCCTCATCACTGACCTTGTTCAGATCAAGCTCGTAGCCAAAGCTTCCCGCCATGGCAACGACAGCTCTTGTATTGAACGGAGTCGTCCTGCCTGTCTGGTGATTCGGAACCGCTGATACATGTGAGCCAACCACCGATATAGGATAGCCAAATGAAGTTCCATACTGTATGTCAAGTCTGCAGATGGCATCCGTGTCATCACTGCACCATATCTGCGGTGTGTAATACATCATTCCGGCATCAAATCTTCCGCCGCCACCGCTGCATCCCTCGATGAACATCTTTGGATATCTTGCCTGAAGTCTCTCCATGAAATCATATACACCAAGTACATACTTGTAAAGGATCGTTCCATTGTTCTGGATTCCCTCTGTCATAGAGTATACATTGAGGATGCTTCTGTTCATGTCCATCTTTATATAATCAACATCTATCTTGTCCAGCACCGCTGTCATCTGATCAAATATGCAGTTTACGACCTCTTTCCTTGAGAAGTCCAGGTTCAGCTGGCTTCTTCCCATGACCGGCTTTCTTCCAGGTATCACAAATGCATAGTCAGGATGCTCCTTGAAAAGCTCGCTCTTCTCAGATACCATCTCCGGCTCGATCCAGATACCAAACTTCATGCCGAGAGCCTTCACTCTTTTCACTACATCAGACATAGGACCACCCATCTTGTCCTCATTTACGAACCAATCGCCAAGTCCTGACTTGTCGTCATCTCTCACGCCGAACCAGCCGTCATCTAGGACAAGCATCTCAACGCCAAGTTCTGATGCCTGTTTTGCTATATTTACGATGTCATCACCGTTGAAATCAAAGTATACTGCCTCCCAGCTGTTGATGAGTATCGGTCTTCTCTTTGTCTTGTACTCACCACGGCAGATATTGTACCTGACAACATCATGCATCTTGTGTGACATGTCTGCAAATCCATCAGGTGAATAAACCATGACTACCTCGGGTGCCACAAACTCACTCTCAGGATAGAGCACATACTCAAACATCTCATCCTGAACACCCATGTTAAGTCTAACCTGATCTGTCTGATCCTTCTCAACCTCACAGCCAAAGCTTCCGCTGTAGAGAAGTGAAATTCCATAGCAGTCACCTGCATCCTCATTTGCATCCTTGCCTGCAAGTACCACAAATGGACTGTGCTGATGGCTTGATGTACCCCTTGTGCTGCCTATCTTCTTCACGCCATGCTTGATCTCTTCTCTCTCATACATACGCTCCATGGCATGCCTTCCATGAAAATGTATCAGATCATAATCACCTGTCACAAAATCCAGGCTCACACTTGATGCCTTTGCCACAAATATATCCGCATCGCTTATATTTCTGACTATAGCTGATCTTGTGATCAGATCCTTATCCTCTATAATTCCATACAGGAGTTCAACCTCCACTCCCACCTGAGGATCCTGAAGAACGATCTTGAGTGTCTCGCCCTTCTCGCCATCATTTGTGTAAGCTGCAGGAAGACCCTTGAGACTGTACTTTTTGTCCATAACCTCGTATGAAACATATCTGAGATCACAACCGTGGATTCCTTCTATATCCTTTACGTTGAATGCAGGTGTTCTGAAATCTCCGTTGCCGTAGCAGCTGTATTCCTGTGGAATATTGTCCAGAGAGAACTCTCTGCTCTCCTGTGCCTCGTAAGGATTGCCTGAAAATCCTCTATCATAATGAGTTATGACATATGACATATCCCCGTCCATTTTCTTGCCGTAATACAGATGAGCCAGATATCCATAATCAATCACCTTCATCTGATATGTAGTATTTTTGGTATTCAGTGTGAAAAGCTTTTTCTCTTCATTTATCAATATTGCCATGCCCAAGTCCTCCTTTTCGTGATCTCCAGTTTCTCTGCAGCCAATTTTTATTTGACTGGTCTTTCCTTATAATTTATCTACAGCCGGCTCCGCCGGATTGTATTCCAAGTTCCACCATATAGTCCACAAATTTCTCCACATATCCATAGTCCGCAGCATATGCTGACAATCCAATATATGCCTTGCCATCTGTGTACTCAGTAAGTCCTGCCGCCTTGTATCCTTCAGATATATCTATTCCGACAGGTATCTTCTTTCCATCTTCATCCTCGTAATAAATTACCCGATCCTTATACTTATCATATATACCACTGACCTTCTCATCCGACAGGTCTGCAAGTCTGCCGCTCTTCGCCAGACCTATGAGATTGTCATACTGGCACATAACTGCCTGGGCAGTGTCTGCCTCAAGGTATGCCAGCACCTTCATATAGTAACTGTTCTTATAATCTGAGTTATTTGCCAGATTAAAAAATGCATTGTTGTCAAATGTAACCCTTCCCGGGAGATTTTCTTCCCCTGCATACGACACAAACCCCTGTGTCAGCTTGCTGTTCTCTGAAACATCATCGTAGTTGTTCACAAGGACAACATCCAGTATCGGCTTGTCCTCCCTCGTTGCAAACACAACGGTGAAATACACTACAAGTCCCACTAGAACTACAGCACCGATTATCCAAAGCTTGTAATAATCCCAAATATATCCTATTTTTTTGCGTGTGGAGTCCATCTCTTTGATCTTCTGTTTTTCTTCTTCCATGATTATCGGGTTTTTCATAGACGTCCTCCTTTTGTTTCTGTGTTGAGTGGACGCATGAGAAGCGCTTCGCGCGGCGTCCACAGTATCGCAAGTGTTTCGCACTTACTATATATTTCACAAGGGTGGCGTCAGTAAGTGACGTCACCCTGTGAGCATATAAAATATCTTTTTTAGCTTTCTTTAGAGCTTTCCACCTGATGTTGCAATACCTTCTACGAACTGCTTCTGGAATATCAGGTATATAACGATCATTGGTATACATGATATAAGAGATGCAGCCATCAGCTGTGGATAATTGGACTGATACTGTCCCTGCATTGTTGCAAGAGCTGCTGAGAGCGGCATCTTGTTTGCACTGCTGTTTACAACCAGTGGCCACATCAGATCCTTGAATGCGAACACTGCTGTGAATATACCGAGGGCAACCATCGATGATCTTGCAAGCGGAGCCATAACAAACACGAATGTCTTTGGAATGTTACATCCGTCAAGTCTCGCTGCCTCCTCGAGATCTCCAGGAAGTCCCATGTAAGCCTGCTTGAGCAGGAAAGTACCGAACGCTGTTACAATTCCCGGGAATACCAGAGCAAACATTGTATTTGTCATGCCCATCTTACTGATCATCAGGAACTGTGGGATGATGAATATCTGTGAAGGAATCATCATCTGGAAAAGTATCAGAGAGAACATAAAGTCTCTGCCCTTGAACTTAAGTCTTGCAAATGCATATCCTGCGAGTGTTGCTGTGAGACATGCACACACAACTCTGAAGAATATGAGCAATAATGTGTTCTTGTAGAGAACAAGGAAGTTCATGTTATTCCAAACAGTAGTGAACGCGTCTGTACGCCACTGTGATGGGAATATTACGAATGGACTTACCGAAGTTGCCTCTGTTACTGTCTTAAATGCTGTGAGTGTCATCCATACAAATGGCACTATCATAATAATTGAGAATATGATCAGAATGAGGTGAATCAATAATCTCTGCATTCTTCTCTTAAACTGTACGCCTCTTGTCATATCGATTCCCCCTTCCTAGTTATAATGAACCCACTTCTTCTGACCTATCATCTGGAATACTGTGAGTACCATGATGACTGCGAGAAGAAGAACTACTATTGCTGATCCATAACCCTTGTTACCATTCTGGAACGAATACTGGTAGAACAGATATACGATGGACTCTGTCTTCTTGAGGGCCGGATTGGAAATATCCATTACCATGTATACAAGGTCGAATACCTGAAGTGCTCCGATTACTCTTGTTACGAGTACGAAGAATACTGTAGGGGAGAGAAGTGGAAGAGTAATCTTGAAGAATGCTCTTACTCCTGATGCTCCGTCAATATCCGCTGCCTCGTAGTAATCCTTAGGTATCTCCTGAAGTCCTGCAAGGAACAGAACCATGTTGTAACCAATGATCGACCATACACCGATGATTGCAACTGAGATCCATGCGATCTTTGGATTGGATATCCACTCGATCTTTGTACCGAGGATGTGGTTTAACAGACCGAACTGTGAATTGTATAACCATCTCCATACCATGGCTACAGCTGCAGGTGCAACTACCATTGGCAGGAAAAATATTGCTCTGTATATTGTTCTTCCGTGCATCTTGCGATTCAGGAATACCGCAAGTATAAGTGCGATGGCGATTGAGAATGGAACCTCAATGATCGCATACTTGAATGTATTGAGAAGTGACTGCCATACCTCAGGGTCAGCAAACATCTTCTTGTAATTTGCAAATCCTGCAAATGATGAATCTCCGAATGATCCAACCTTACAGAATGACTGATATATTGTCTGTACTATAGGCCATAAGTTAAGTACGATGATTCCTATCATTGTTGGGAGGATGAATGCCCAGCCCCATTTGCGCTGGTTTCTTTCCCATGTTGTTGACTTCTTTTTCTTGAACTCTTTATCTTCTGCTGCTGCAGGCTTAACTGTCTGTGTCTCTGTAGCCTGGATTATCTCAGCCGCTTTTTCTTCTACTTTCTTTGTCTGAACATCTTTCTCCTCAGCCGCCTTTGTCTCAGCTGCCTTGGTATCAGGTTTCTTCTTGTTATCTGACATAAAATCCCTCCTCTTATTCATTTATATTGTAATTAACACCCCGCCTGTTTCTGGTAAGCAATGGGTAGGACCTCCATCCTACCCACTGTTATGTTATTTTATAAATGCTCTGTAGGATTACTTGTCTTCCTCTGCGATGTACTCGTTCATCTGTGTTGCGAAGTCCTTACATGACTGCTCCATCTTTGATGTGTCTGCCCATGCATCTGCGAAGAAGGTCTGTGCTGCCTGTGACCATACTGTTGAATTGTATGTGTAAGGTCTGAGTATAAGCTCATTTGTTACGCCTGGAACTGTTGACTCCTTTGTGATATCAAGGTAAGCGTTGAGGTTGAACTTGTCTGTGCATTTAACCCACTTGTCTGATGTGTTGTTGTAAGCTGACATTGTTACACCGAGCTCAGCCTGCTTCTCCTGCATCTCCTTTGAACCGAACCACTCGATAAGCTTCCAGCAGTCATCTGGTCTCTTTGTGTCTGCTGATGCAGCCCATCCAAGTCCGTTACATATAGAAGTTCTCATACCTGTTGTCTTGTCATATGGAAGAATTGCTACATCACAGTTCTCAACGAGATACTCGTTGTCAAGGAATCCTGCTGTCATCCATGAACCCTGTGTGATCATTGCTACTGTGCCTGACTGGAACATAACGTCTGTACCTGTCTCTGACATTGTTGTTGCTGGTGGACAGCAATCCTTGAGGAGCTTTCCTACATAATCCATAGCCTTGATAGTGTTGGCATCATCATATCCTGACTTTGTGTGATCGTCATTTACGATGTAACCGCCCATTGAGTAAACCATGTTGTAGTAAGTATCCTGATCGTTTGATGTGTTCATACAGAAACCGTACTGTGAACCGTCATCCTTTGTGAGTTTCTTAGCTGCATCATAGAGATCATCCCATGTCCAGTTCTCATTTGGATACTCAAGTCCTGCATCATCGAACATCTTCTTGTTGTACCAGAGAGCGATTGTGTCGTAATCCTTTGGTATTGCATAATATGAACCATCATATGTGTAGAGCTCTGTAATCTCTGACATATAGTTGCTCATATCAACTTTGTCACTCTTTTCGATGTAGTCATCAAGCTTTAAGAGCTTGTTGTTCTTCATGTACATCTGTGAGTTGTTGGAGTGCATCCAGAATACATCCGGCATATCTCCACCTGATGCTCCAGCCTCAAGAAGTGTCCAGTATGAATCCCACTCCTTAACCTGTACATCAACCTTGATTCCTGTCTCTTCTGTGAAGAGATCACATATCTGCTGCAGACCCTTCTGCTGGTTGTTATCCCAGATAACTACCTCAAGTGCATCCTTGCTGCTGCCGCCCTTACTTCCATCGCCGCCGCCACATGCGCACAGTGAAAATGCTGTTGCCGCTGCAAGCCCTACTGCTACTGCTTTCTTCATTGTTCTTCTCATAAAACCTTCCTCCTTTTACATACCCGGCAGGATTTACGACACCCACATTCTCTTTCATACCCTGAATTCTGCGTCCTGTTCTGCCGGTTCGCCTTACGGCGTTCTGTGTGCTTTCTATGATTGAATTATAAAATTTTGGTGAAGATTTTTACATGGAAAAATGTCAAAATGTCATGGGTTTTTGTCACAAATGTATATTTTTAAGTAGTTAAGTTCGCTATTTTTGTGCTATTTTATGGTAAAATGTAGAATACATATGGGAAATTGTAAAACATGCTATATTATGACATGTATTTTTGTGCTATAGTTAACTTACATTATTCGGGCAGCTGATCATACATATCAGCAAAGGTTATGTCTACTATCTACATTAATTAATATCAGGAGGGAACTTATGAACATATTCAGCAGCGATGGCTGGTTTGCCAGAATCTTTGGCACAATTGGCGACATTATAGTAGTGAACATTCTATTCATAATATGCAGCATTCCAATATTCACCATGGGTGCGTCAATGAGTGCCATGTACTACACATTACTTAAAAAACAGCGGACAGGTGAGACCGGAGGAATTATAAAACTATTCTTCAAGGGTTTCAAAGACAATTTCAAAAAATCCACCATAGCATGGCTCTTATTCCTGCTGATAGCCTTTGTATTCTCGCTGGACTTCAATCTCTTTGGCAAAGGTGGTCCTCAGGAAAACAAGCTCATGTATTACACCAGTGTGATCTTCTTCATATTGATATGCTTTATCGCCATCTATCTGTTCCCAGTGATAAGCGCATTTGAGAATACATTAAAGAACCTCATACTCCAGTCCATATATATGGCGGCAAAGAATTTTATATTAACCATTATTATAATGATACTTTACACACTGCCTGCATATTTCCTGCTTGCCAGCCCACAGGTGTTCATGGTAGGCATCTTCATACTTATAGTGTGCGGATTTGGGCTGATAGCTTATCTGTCATCATTCATGTTCATAAAGGCATTTTCACCATACCTCGAAGATGTCACCAAACAGTACACTGATGACAATCCAGACTCATGGATGAGATCAAATGAAGTATCAGATGATCCCTCAGGTGAATCAGACAGCAAAATCCTGCCGGATAAGTCATCTTCCGATCAGGTATCTTCCGGCCAGAAGGATTCCAGAAAGGTCACTAAAAAGCTGGAAGTCAGCAATTCCAATAAATAAGGACATAAAAACAGGATATACATCCCATGTCATCACATATACGACATATGGAATGTATATCCTGTTTTTTAGTATCATATCAATAGCGCTCTCTGGTAGCTATACTCTCATCTAAAGCTTAGATGCCTCATGGTCACCCTTGGCTTTGCCTGTCTCAAGCTCCACCTCTAGATTTCGAAATGATTTCGGGCTCATCCCGAACTTCTGCTTAAATGCCTTTGAGAATGAAAGCGAATCCTCATAACCACACTGGTATGCGATTATATTGATCTGTTCCTTTGAAGATCTAAGCAAACTTGCAGCTTTCTCCAATCGGAAATTAATCAGATATTCCTGTGGTGAGACACCCATCTCCTTCTTGAAGCTTCCTGTCAGATGACTTCTGCTTATCCCTATGAAATCAGCAATATCATCTATCTTGATCTTGTTCATATACTTCTCAGTGATGAAATCAACTGCCGCCTTGACGTATATCTTACTTGGATACTCTACATTGTCATTCTCCTGCTGACCAGATGTATTGTCCTCCATAATAGTAGCAAACAACATCATAAGTGCACTCTGTCTCTTGACCTCGTTTATACGTGTGATCTGCGAATACTCAAGCATATTGTTTATACATGTTGCACATGTGTCCATCTGCTCGATCTTAATAATTGGAGAATCCTTCTTATAACCCATGGACTCTATGAAATCCTCAGCTCTGTATCCGTGAAATCCTACCCACATATAACTCCAAGGATCATCATCATCTGCCTTGTATATGGTTTCTTCTCCCGGTCTGATGATGAAAGCCTGTCCCGCCTCCAGCTCATAACTCTTACCACCTATAGTGAATACTCCCTTGCCTTTTTTTACGATATGGATGACGTATGACTCCCTCACATATGGTCCGAACTTCCACCCCTTGATGCAATCCTCTCTGCCACAATAGTCCAGACTGATTGCGGTACCCCACATATAGGAGTTAGACAATTGGAGATCTTCCAGGCAAGCAAAACCAACACTGTCTGTTAAACCAACTTTTCTTACCATAACCCGTCCTTTCTTTACTACTTCTTTGCCACCCTGACTAAACCCATTTTTATTGTAGCACAATGTTTAATTAATGACAAAACTTTTTACCATATACACAAAAAATGCACAATATAAAAGTGCGGGATTTTTATTAGTATCCCGCACTTTTATAATCTGTCCGCCCTGCTGAACAAGTGTCAGTAGGACTTCTTATTCTATGTATTTATGATAACCAGTCAAGGTATCCAAATACTTCTGCAGCATGCTTGAAGTAATACATTACCTGCTCTGCACATGCACCACTGTCAAATATCTTTTGTGCGATGTTGTCAAATACAGTGATAAGGAAGATCGATATAACAACAGCTGCTATGATTGCGTATAATCTGTTGTTGTCATCAAGATCCAGACTCTCATATGCAGCATGGGCTGCAACAAGGATTCCACCGATACTTATCGCTGCAAAGAGAATATATGCAAATCCGCCTATGATTCCGCTGAGAAAACCGACCTTGTGAAGGATTCCTGAGATGATCTCAAATACGATTCCGACTACAACAGCAATCGTCTCATATACAGCAATCGTTCCTGACACATTTATCGCCTTGCCAAATGTCATTCCGCCCTTGAATATGATTCCGCCCGATATGAAAAGTCCTGCTGTTATGATGATATTTGCAATTATCATAAATACCAGCATATAGAATCCTCTGCCGAGGGCTGGTCCAAAATCCATACCCATGATGAGAAGTCCTATAAGTGAAAATACAAAAGTAACAACTGCATTTACACCTATGAGTATTCCGCCTGAAACCATATTCTCACTCTCGACCATCTCGCCCGCCGTATCAGCAGGTGTCTTGAAAAGTCCAAGTATATTTTTAAGAATACCGTTTATCATGTCATTTGCTGCTGACGATTTCTTAGCCTGTTGCTGGCCATACTGCTGATTCATCTGTGGCTGGCCATAACCCTGCTGACCATACATCTGCTGATTCATCTGTCCCTGACCGTAGCCCTGCTGACCGTACATCTGCTGGTTCATTTGTGGCTGACCATAGCCCTGCTGACCGTACATCTGCTGGTTCATCTGTCCCTGACCATAGCCTTGCTGACCATACATCTGCTGGTTCATCTGTCCCTGACCATAACCCTGCTGACCATACATCTGCTGATTCATCTGTGGCTGGCCATATGCACCTGTCTGTGCCTGGCTGTATGCACCTGTCTGCTGATTTGCCTGAGCCTGATCTGACGATGGGCTTTCTCCCTGTGGCTGACCAAACTGCTGATCCTGATTTTCGTTCATTTGTTGATTTACCTCCAATTCCTTTTCCCTATGATCTTTTATATCTCAACTAGCATGATAACAAATACCATTCCTTTTGTCATCATATCTAATTCTTGTAATATCCGTCAAAATGATTTATCTCACTCTGACTGTCATATATCGCATGATACGACAATGTCGTATAATCTATATACGAAACTTCCTTCATTTCGTCCTGTCCAATATTATTTGACCTCACAAGAGCAGACAGAACAATTCCTATCGTAAGAAATATTCCACATGCAACACCCACAGCAACAAACACAAATGTTAACGAACCCATGTTTTATCCTGCCTTTCCTTCACATATTCAATAGTTCCTGAACTTCTGAATCTGTGAATATCAATTCTCGACCTGTGGAGCTTATTGATAGCCCTCCAGAAATATATGACACAGTTGACCACCAGAAATATATAGGCGCCAACAATATACATAATGATTTCAGAACCAAGCATCCAGATACTCATTATGAAATTTCCCATAAGTACCGAAAGCCATGTACAGAATGTAACCATTATTGTCATGAGTATACCTATGGACGCTCCAACCTTAAATCTGTTTGATGGGACATTGCCCACAACTTTTCCGGTCTGACCATTTACTGCAACTGTATAAAGTATCCCCTGATACTGAAATGTCATGAACCATACCGGAAACAACGCATATTCTACATCTGACAATTCTATCTCTGTCTTTTCATCAGTGACATGATAATCTTTAAACCGTTTATCTTCCGGATCTCCAAGCATCTCGTTCCGAAGAGCTTTGTCACTCTTCTCCTTTGCCGCTGCTGCGATCACTTTTGCAGGAACATCATATCTGTCCGTATAAAATCCCGAAAGATATTCCGGTGAAAATGCCAGTACTCTGTCAATATCATACGGCTCAAGCCTCGATGATATGTTGTCGTTCAATCTGCGTGATGCATCACCTGGTACCCTTGACACTATACATTCCGCATCCTTCATACAGTTATGTATTATTTTCTCTGTATCGTTTTTTCGGGAATTCTGGGTAACCGAATCTAACCATTTGCTATCGCCGCCTGTACGCACTTCCCTTTTATTCTCAGTGAATATATATCTGTCTCTTATACACATCTCCGAGCCCACGAGACGCGTAGTAATCTC